>NZ_AHBC01000004.1:0-111309 GCF_000236625.2 Halomonas sp. GFAJ-1 | reverse complement strand
ATCCTTATGGTATCAACCTGTATCCCCACCCCCCTTTTATACTTATAAGATGCTGTGCAATTATGGTTATCATTGACCATTGAAACACTGAAGGATTTTTTGTTATAACCTGGGACTTTCGATATAATTTGAGCAGAATCGGTTAGTTTGGCATTTTCACCATAAAGTATAAGAGTGCCTGAATCATAATGGTTTTCTATTGTTTGCTTCAAAATCAGAAAAGGTTGCATAAAGCTAGATTTCCCAGAACTGTTAGCCCCAGAAAGAATAGTCAAACCATCGAAATTTAATTCCTGCTTTGAGGCAATTGATTTATAGCCTTCTACTGACAATCTCATATATTTATCCAAATTTGATGTTTTAAAGCCTAACGCCCGGCGCAACGGACAAATTGGAGCGACATCGGAGCGTAGATTTGGTCCGAATGCCGCCGCTTGTTAGGCAACTGGTTCATCTACCTTCCCTAGCTGACCACCTCGTAAAATATCACGGTAACGCCGCAACACTACTGACAAAATAGCTTGTGAAAACACCAATCCACCGATTGCTCCGCCTATACCTGCGCCTAATAATCCTAAATTGAAAACATCACCGACCCAAGCGCCTGCTGCGCCACAAAGACCACAGCAAATTACGCCCAACCAAGTTTCCCAATGTCGGAAGCTTTTCTTATAAGCCTTCCTCCAACGCTTTCCCCTCTCTCGAGAAGACAGGCTTGATAGCTCAGGTATTTGTTTTAGAGTCCAATATATTTTCATATTCACTGCCTAACAGTGATTATATCCCCTGCTGCATAACCTCAATGAATGTGCCAGCACGTTCATTGAGGTTATGCAGCCACAAAATTGACTCTACCCCATTGATTCCATTGAAAGCAAAGCGAATTTTGGCTACATATCCAAAATTCGCGTGCTTGCATGTTTTACCCTGCCCAATAATACTGTATATGCATACAGATATTAAGGGTGACTCTTATGAAACTGATGGAACGCGTCAAGGCGACCCTGCGGGTCAAGCGCTATAGCTTCCGTACTGAGAATACCTACTGCTACTGGATTCGCTTTTACATTCGCTTTCACAATTTACCTCACCCTGACACTATGTCAGGTCGTGAAGTACAGCAATTCTTAGAATACCTGGCAATCGAGAGACGTGTGGCGGCTGCCACGCAGAACCAGGCACTCAATGCCATCGTATTTCTTTATCGCCATGTACTGGATCAACCGCTTGGAGAGATTGGCCAATTTAGCCGAGCTAAGCGCCCTCAGCGCTTACCAGTGGTGCTTTCCCATCAGGAGGTAATGGAGGTATTTCAGCACTTGTCTGGCTCTATGCTTCTCATGGCCTCACTTATGTACGGCTCAGGTTTACGTGTCTCCGAAGCCTGTCGGCTTCGCGTCAAAGATATTGATTTCACGCGGCAAGTTATCACTGTTCGTTCAGGAAAAGGCAACAAAGACCGAACCACACTGTTGCCACCTTCTTGCGTTCAGCCGTTACATACTCATATACAAATGGCAGAACAACAGCTGAACGCTCGCATTGAAGCAAACACTATTCCTGTGTCACTGCCTTATGCGCTGGACCGTAAATACCCAAACGCTGGCACTTCGCTTGCTTGGCAGTGGATTTTTCCTTCCTCCAAGCCTTGTTTCGATGAGTGGGGGCGAGTAGTACTACATCACATCCATACTTCTGCCGTACAAAAGGCCGTTAAATATGCCATGCGCTCTTCTTCTTTAACACGCCCTGGATCATGCCACTCTTTGCGGCACAGTTTCGCCACTCAGCTACTTAGCCAAGGTACTGACATTCGCACAGTTCAAGAGCTGCTGGGCCATAAAAGTATCGAAACCACCCAAATATACACCCATGTGCTAGGCAATGGCTTTGCGGGCGTTAGAAGCCCATTGGGTTAGTGAAGAGCAGACAAGCTTCAATAAAGCCCGTGCTTGATCAAGCTAACTCCCCTTGCATCTCCCCCACCCTCAGCCTAGACTCCGCTAACTAACTGCTTGACGGGGTGCCGGTGATATCCGGCTGAGATGGCGCAGGGCGTATCTGCTGATACTGCCAAAGCGCTGGTCCCGCTGAACCTGATCCGGCTAATGCGTTGCTCCTATGATGAGCGCGCGGGTACCGGCGTAGGGATCAAGCGATGGCCTTGGCTAGCTTTCACAATCGCACGCCACCTTCCACGCCATCTCCTCGATCTCCGCCCGCCCTCCGGATCACCACTACCGGAGGCATCATGGGCTACCGCTTTACTGATTTAACCACCGCTTGCCAAACCGATTGGCGCGCCTATATTGAGCACGATTTTGTACGCCAGCTGGGCAACGCTACGCTGCCTGAAGCGTCGTTTCGTCACTACCTGAAGCAGGATTACCTGTTCTTGATTCACTTCGCCCGCGCCTACGCGCTGGCTGCCTACAAAAGCCCCACCCTGGCGGATTTGCGCCAAGCCCATGAAGGTTTAAAAGCCATTGTGGACGTGGAGTTGGGCCTGCACGTGGGCTTTTGCCAGGAATGGGGCATTAGTGAAGAAGAACTAGCAGCCCTGCCCGAAGCCCGCGCCACGCTGGCCTACACCCGCTACGTGCTGGATACCGGCAACCGTGGCGACCTGCTCGATTTGCACGTAGCGCTGGCCCCTTGCTTAGTGGGCTACGGTGAAATCGCCAACTGGTTGAATGCCCAGCCAACCACCCTGCGCGGCGCGCAAAACCCGTTCGATGCCTGGATTGCCATGTACGAAGGCGAGGAGTTCCAGGCGGCCATGCAGGCAGAGCTTGAGTGGCTTGATGCCCGCTTGGCCGATGTCACCCCTGCCCGCTTTGCTGAGCTTGCCAAAATCTTCCGCGATGCCACCCGCCTGGAAATCGACTTCTGGCAGATGGGCCTGGAACTTAGCGAATAAGCCCCCTCACGCACGACCTAAAAACACCAAAAACAAAGGAAGACCACCGAAATGACTAAGACCGTTAAGAGTAAAACCGGCCACTTTTTAGCTGAAACCGCCCAGGTAGATGCCGCAGCCATTCAGCCGCTGCCCGCCTCGCGCAAGGTGTACGTAGAAGGCTCGCGGCCGGATATTCGCGTGCCGTTTCGGGAAATTACCCTCTCGCCTACCAAAACCAGCAGCATTGATGAACAGAACCCGCCGCTGCTGGTGTACGACACCTCCGGCCCCTACACCGACCCAGACGCCCGCATCGATTTGCGCAAGGGCCTGCCAGAACTGCGCCGCACCTGGATTGAGGAGCGCAACGACACCGAGTTTTTAGACGGCCCCACCAGCCATTACGGCAAGCGCCGTGCTAACGACCCAACGCTTGCCCAGCTGCGCTTTGACCTAACACGCACCCCGCGCCGTGCCAAAGCAGGGAAAAACGTTACCCAGCTACACTACGCCCGCCAGGGCATCATCACACCGGAAATGGAGTTTATCGCCCTGCGCGAAAACCAGCGCCGCCAGGCGTTGGGCACGGCGGAAGTAGAGCGCATTCTGGGCCATCAGCATGGGGGCCAGAGCTTTGGCGCCAGCCTGCCCAAGGAGATCACCCCAGAGTTCGTGCGCGATGAGGTGGCCCGTGGCCGGGCGATTATTCCCAATAACATCAATCACCCTGAATCCGAACCGATGATTATTGGCCGTAACTTCCTGGTGAAGATTAACGGCAACCTGGGTAACTCGGCGGTGACGTCTTCGATTGAAGAAGAAGTCGATAAAATGACCTGGGGTATCCGCTGGGGGTCAGACACCATCATGGACCTCTCCACCGGCCAGAACATCCATGAAACCCGCGAGTGGATCATCCGCAACTCGCCGGTGCCGATTGGTACGGTGCCCATCTATCAGGCGCTGGAGAAAGTAAACGGCATTGCCGAAGACCTCACCTGGGAAGTGTTCCGCGATACCTTGATTGAGCAGGCGGAACAGGGCGTGGATTACTTCACCATCCACGCGGGGGTGCTGCTGCGCTATGTGCCGCTCACCGCCAACCGCGTCACCGGCATTGTCAGCCGTGGCGGTTCTATTATGGCGAAGTGGTGTTTGTACCATCACCAGGAGAGCTTCCTGTATACCCACTTCGAGGATATCTGTGAGATCTGCAAGCAGTACGACGTGGCGTTCTCCCTTGGCGACGGCCTGCGCCCCGGCTCAGTCGCGGATGCCAACGATGAAGCGCAGTTCGCTGAACTCGAAACCCTGGGCGAGCTAACGAAGATCGCCTGGAAGCATGACGTTCAGGTAATGATCGAAGGCCCCGGTCACGTGCCCATGCACTTGATCAAAGAGAACATGGATAAGCAGCTTGAAGCCTGCCACGAAGCGCCGTTCTACACCCTCGGCCCGCTCACTACCGATATCGCCCCCGGTTACGATCACATTACCTCCGGCATTGGGGCGGCGATGATTGGTTGGTTTGGCTGTGCGATGCTCTGCTACGTCACGCCCAAAGAGCACCTGGGCCTGCCCAATAAAGATGACGTCAAAACCGGCATCATTACCTACAAAATTGCTGCCCACGCAGCAGATTTAGCCAAGGGCCACCCGGCGTCGCAGCGTCGTGATAACGCCCTTTCTAAGGCGCGCTTCGAGTTTCGTTGGGAAGACCAGTTCAACCTGGGACTAGACCCGGATACCGCACGGGAATTCCACGATGAAACCCTGCCGAAGGATTCCGCCAAGGTGGCGCACTTCTGCTCGATGTGCGGGCCGAAGTTCTGTTCCATGAAGATCAGCCAGGAAGTGCGCGACACCTACCGGGATCGCACACCTGAGAACGCCGCCGAGAGCGATGCGGAAGCGGTGAAGCGCGGCATGCAGGAACAGGCGGAGAAGTTCCGCCGGGAAGGCAGCGAGCTATACCAGGAGGTGTAGCCCGCCATCCACGGCGCTAAGCAGTGCTTAGCGCCACTTTTAATACGCCATCGCGCTGGTGGGAGAAAAGATCGTAGGCTTCGACGATATCCTCCAGCGCGAAGCGGTGGGTCACCATGGGGCCAAGATCTAGGCGCCCGGCGGCGATGGTGCTCATTAGTCGGCGCATGCGCTCTTTACCGCCAGGGCACAGCGAGGTAACAATCTTATGATCACCCAGCCCCGCACAGAAAGCACCCAGCGGAATCGTTAAGTCTTCGGAGTAAACGCCCAGGCTGGATAGGGTTCCGCCAGGTTTTAGCACCCGCAAGGCAGACTCAAAGGTTTGCTGTAGGCCGAGTGCCTCAATAGCCACATCCACACCCCGCCCACCGGTCAGCTTGAGAATTTCTTCCACGACATCCACTTTACGGAAATCTAGCGTGATATCCGCACCCATCTGTTTGGCTATCGCCAATCGCTCATCCACACCGTCTACCGCGATAATCATCCCGGCCCCGCGTAACCGTGCCCCTGCCGTGGCACATAGCCCAATCGGGCCTTGGGCAAACACCACTACGGTGTCGCCAATGTTGATACCGCCCGCCTCTGCGCCCGCAAAACCGGTCGACATAATGTCGGGGCACATCAACACTTGTTCATCGGTTAAGCCATCCGGCACCGGCGAGAGGTTGGCTTGGGCATCGGGCACCAATAAGTATTCCGCCTGGGCACCGTCAATGGTGTTGCCAAAGCGCCAGCCGCCCATCGGCTTATAGCCGTGGCTGTGGTGGTGGCCGCCATCTTGCGAGGAGCAGCCATCCTGGCAGGCGTATGAGGTAAAACTGGGGCAGATCGCACCGGCAATCACCCGCTGGCCTTCTTGGTAGCCTTTAACGTTGGCGCCGAGTTTTTCAATCACGCCCACCGGCTCGTGGCCGATGGTTAGGCCACGCTCAACCGGGTATTCGCCTTTTAAGATGTGGACATCGGTACCGCAGATGGTGGTGGTAGTCACGCGCATCAGTGCATCGTTAGGGCCGATATCGGGGATGGGCTTGTCGTCGATTTCGATACGGCCCGGCTCAATAAAAATGGCGGCTTTCATCATGGTAGGCATAGGACAATTCCTCACAGAGGGTAGTCATGGCACTTCACCATTAAGCGTAGGCTATTAAGCGCTAGCTGATGGCCACTAAAACTGCGCTATATCAAGTTTTAGTGGACTAAATAGACAGTGCTGCAAGGTCAACTTGCAGCGCTCATTGACGACATTAATTGCGTCTAAAGTTCTCATCCGGTGAAACCGGCGTAGGCTGGGTTCCTGCATCGTCCAAATCCGCCCATGGCTCGCGAGGCGCTTCCGTACGCGAACCGGTACGGGCTGCAAAACGCTCGTCGTGCAGTGCCTTAAGCAGCCCAAGCACCATTAAGATCACCACAACTGAAAACGGCAGCGCCGCCATGATGACCGCAGATTGCAGCGTTTCAAGCCCGCCAGCCAGCAGCATGACAGCCGTGAGCAGCCCAAGCGCCGCCCCCCAAATAATGCGGTGTGCGGTGGGCGGGTCCGGGTCGCCCCCGGCTAAAATCGTGTTAATCACTAGCGTGCCCGCATTGGCAGAGGTGATCAGGTAGGTAGCAATCAGCACCACTAATACGGCTGATAGCCCCACGCCCAATATGCCTAAATTCATCGCTGATACGGTCGCAAATAGCGCAGTTGCGACATTTTCATCTACCGCTTCGACAATGCCGCCCGACCCAAACAGTTCATGATAGAGCGCGGTGCCACCAAACAGGCCAATCCAGATAATGGTGATTACGGTAGGTACCAGCAGCACGCCCATCACAAACTCACGGAAGGTGCGCCCACGGGACACCCGGGCGATAAACATGCCGACAAACGGCGACCAGGCCAGCCACCACCCCCAGAAGAACACTGTCCACTCTGACTGCCAGCCGTCTGCAACAGTCGCGTTGGTATGAAAGGTCATGCCGAATATGTTTTGCAGGTAGTCACCGGCAGACTCGATGGTGAGTGCAATGAGGTACTGGGTAGGCCCGAACAACAGCATAAAGGCCACGACCGCAATGCTCAGCCAGAAGTTCGCTTCTGAAAGTAGGCGCACGCCACGCTTAACACCGGAGACCACTGAGAAGGTCGCCACGCTCATAATCACAGCGGTAATCAGCAGCTGTAGTTTGACCGAGGACTCCAGCCCAAACACGGCTTCTAACCCTGCATTCATTTGTTGAACGCCTAGCCCCAGAGTCGTCGCGATACCGAACACGGTGCCAAACACCGCGAGTAGGTCGACCATGTCACCCAATAGGCCATGGTTACGCTTGCCTAGAATGGGCTCCAACCCAGAGCGCACCGTCAACGGCAGGTTGCGCCGATAGGCAAAGTACGCCAGCACCAGGGCAACAAAGGAGAAAATCGCCCAGCCGTTCAACCCCCAGTGGAAGTAGGTAAGCCGCATGGCCACCCGCGCCGCCTCTGGGCTCATGCCTTCGGCAATAAAGGGGTTTTCTTGAAACTGCAAAATGGGCTGCGCGACCGCCCAGAACAGAATCCCGACCCCGGTGCCTGCGGCAAACAGCATCGAAACCCAGGAGAAAAACGTAAACTCAGGCTGCTCAAAATCGCCCCCCAAGCGCACGTTTTTATAACGCCCAACGCCTAGCCAAATCATAAACAGCAGCAAAAATGCCACCAGCAAGACGTAATACCACTCAAGAAAGGGGTTCAATGTGCCACGGATACGATCAAGGACTTCCGCAAGATGCTCAGTAAAAACCGCCCCATACCCTAAAGCAACCACCACCATAATAATGGCGATAAGCGTGACGCGGGCATTCATTCCCTTAAACAATCCCGACGTAGCTTGGCGATACATCACATCTCCTCATTAAGCTTTTGGGTTTTGTTTTATTCTAAACATATAGCGAAACCAACCCAATGCACCTGTATGGCTGCCAGAAAGCTTAACGCCAAATGCATGGCTAGCGCATAGGGAAGATGGTGGAAAGCAAGCTGGGTGATGAGCGTGGTAAATCTGCTTTTCGGGTAGTGATTAACAAGCCCATGGTGAGGAAACGCTGGACACTGCGGGGCGTAGCATTATAGCGATAACTACTTTCTTTTAATAACTATTTTTTTAAATCAGCTTGTGTAAACGCATACAGGGGCCGAAGGCCCCTGTATTAATAACTGCTAAGTATTTGCTAAGCGTTATTAATCTTTCAGTTTATCTTTGGCTTCACCCTTGCCTTTTTGCAGTTCGCCTTTCGCCTGCTGGGCTTTACCTTTAGCTTCTGTTTCGGTGCTATTGGTCATCTTGCCAGTCGCTTCTTTTACTTTACCCGCAGCTTTATTGGCCGTACCTTTGGTTTTATCTGTTTTACTATCAGTCATGACGAACACCTCTAATCCGTTAGTAGGGAGAGTGACGCATAGCACGTGTCAATCACACGGCTGTTATCAAGCGACACCTTACTAGCGTAGACCTTGTTAGAAAATTTGCTCAATTTTTTAAAACCTCAAACTACGCATTCCGCCAACAAACCATTAAGCCAATAGGCAAAAATAAAACACAGCCCGATTTATCCAAGCGTAAAAATAGTAAAACCCCACCGCTTGGAAGCGATGGGGTTTACAGTCATCTTGTATGGCGTAGCGAACGCACCCGCTTGTTTAGAAGCGGTAACGTAGACCTACACTGGCCGCATCAAACGTGTAGGCAGATTTATCCAGGTAGCGCATGTAGTCGGCGCCAATGGAAAGGTTGGGTGCTACATCCATCTCGGCACCTGCACCGTAGGAGAAACCGGTTTCACGATCGCGGTCAAAGTCTACTTCCGTGAAACCTGCCAAACCGTATAAGCGTACTTCTGGGGCGATAGGAATAATCCCCTTGGCATAGGCACCCACCAAGTGGTCTAGCTCTACATTACCGTCGGAGCCGCCGGTACCAAGATGGCCTTCAAGGGCAAAGTATTCGTTAAACTGCGCGCCACCGCGTAGGCGTAGACCGACATCATCCCGGGAGGAGCCACGGTCTGGGTCTAGGCTCCAGAACATAGCATCACCGCCCACGTAACCTTGCGGGTATTGAAAAGATTGCTGCGCTTGAGCCGATGCCGCGAAAGCACCCGCACCAACCAGAAGCGCTGCGGAGGTGAGTGATAAAACGGTCATCTTCATAGATAAAGCCTCAGTTAAAAAACAGTGTTTCCTTACGTTTTAGAAGTGTGGCTTAACCCTATAAAGAACGCAAATATTTTGCCGCGCTTGCTTTTAATTTCCTTTTTTCTTCACCTTTTCACCTACCTTTTGACAGGCTTAATACGACAATACCACCCACCACAACCGCACCACCGACTAACTGCCCTGGGCTAAGCATCTGCCCTAATACAAAATAACCAATCACCAAGGAGGCAACCGGTTCGATATTCATCACCGGCGCGTTACGCGCCATATCCAGGCGTGGCACGAAGATAAACAGTACCGAGAATGCCGAACCGTACAGGAGCGCTAAAAGCGTTAACCCCATCCAACCCGTGCTGTTTTCCGGCAGGCCCATTCCGCCTGGCACAGCCCCCAGTAGCCCACCGATAATCATCGCGATAAATACGGTTTGCATGGTGAGCAGGCTGCGTAATGTGCTGCCAACCCCTGCCAAGCGGTGCTCGGTGACCCATAGCGCGCAGGCAAACGCAAAGGCCGCGCTTAACCCAAAACCAATACCCGCCAGCCAGCCTGGCCCCATGGCATCGGCGTCCGCTATCCAGCTAGGAATATCGAGCACCACCAGCAGCCCAACTAAAATAGAGCCCATAATCACACAGCTGCGCAGCGAAGGCCGTTTGCCCCCCAACGCCCAACTTAATAGCGCCAGTTGAATCGGAAAGGTATTCACTAGCAGCAGCGCAATCACCACCGGCAGCCGCGCCACCGCTGAATAGAGGCTGACGCTTTGGATAGCGATTAATAACCCCACCGCTAATTGCCAGGGCCAGCTGCCCGGCGGTAGCCAAAGTCGCTTTTTTTGGGTAATGACCAATGCCAGCAAAATGAGGCAAGCCACCCCCGAGCGAGTGAGTACGGCCAGCAGGAGGCCAGTGCCGTTATCAAACGCCAAACGTGCCGACACATGGTTAGCGGCAAACATGGTGGCAACGGTCATCATCAGCAAAATAGCCAGATGCCGGGGGAGTAGCGCAGGGGGGGCAGTAGAAGACATAGCAGCAGAGCGGCTCATGGTAGGTATGATAAAAAGTAGCTAACCGATATTTTACATAGAAGGCTAACGAAATACCGCGCTAATATCCTGCAGCGCAGCATGTTAA
Organism: Halomonas sp. GFAJ-1; assembly: GCF_000236625.2. NCBI lineage: Bacteria > Pseudomonadati > Pseudomonadota > Gammaproteobacteria > Oceanospirillales > Halomonadaceae > Halomonas > Halomonas sp. GFAJ-1. The sequence continues at coordinate 101,087 of NZ_AHBC01000004.1, read as the reverse complement.
ACTAAGGTCTACCCCCTTTTTACGCTAACTACTTTACAAAGGTTGTTATGAACGCACCGGTGCTGGTTATAAATTGCGGCTCATCGTCTATTAAATACGCCTTGATTGATTCAGACCCACAGGCGCCACGCTTGGCAGGCTTAGCGGAACGTTTAGGCAGCGAAGAGGCACGTATAAAAGGCAAAAACAGTGCCGGTGAGAGCTTTACCCAAACGCTGCCCAATGCTGATCATGCAGAAGCCCTGAACGCCATTTTGGAGCGTCTTGAAGGCCGCATACCCGGCGCCGTTGGTCACCGCATTGTGCACGGTGGAGAACACTTTACCCAAGCAGCACTGATCGATGATAGCGTGATTGGCGCCATCAATGCGACGTCAGCACTGGCGCCTCTGCACAACCCGGCTAACTTGGCCGGTATTGCTGCTACGCAAAAAGTGTTCCCTGACCTTCCCCAGGTGGCTGTCTTTGATACCGCATTCCACCAAACCTTGCCGCCCCGGGCCTACCGCTATGCGCTGCCTGAAGCGCTCTACACTGAGCATAGCATTCGTCGCTACGGCTTCCACGGCACCAGCCACGCCTTTGTCAGCCAGCGTGCCGGTGAACTCAGCAGCCGGGGTGCTGGCGGCTGGTTAGTCGCTCATTTGGGCAACGGCTGTTCTACCAGCGCTGTGTGGAATAACCAAAGCCTGGATACCAGCATGGGCCTAACCCCGCTGGAAGGCTTGGTAATGGGCACCCGAAGCGGCGATGTCGACCCGAGCCTGCATGCTCACCTGCACCGCCAGCTTGGCTGGTCGCTGGATGAGATCGACAGCATGCTCAACAAACAGAGCGGCCTGCTGGGCCTTTCTGGCCTTACCAACGACATGCGTGAAATAGAAGACCAAGCATTGGCCGGGCACAGCGGTGCCCAACTGGCACTGGATGTATTCTGCTACCGCGTGGCCAAATCGCTGGCGGCGCTCTCCTGCGCTCTGCCCACCCTTGATGGCGTAATTTTTACCGGTGGTATTGGCGAGAACTCACCTACCGTGCGCCGTGAGGTGCTCGCCCTGCTGCCCCACTTTGGCTTCAACCTGGACGAGTCGACCAACCAAGCGACGATTCGTGGCAAAGAGGGCAAGCTGGATAGCGCTGGCCACAGCGGCCCGGAAGTGTGGGTGATACCCACCGATGAAGAGGGCCGTATCGCCATGGAAACTCGCCAACGCGTGGAGACCCCTGAATGAACAGTATTCCTGACCAACCCCAAGCTATCTTATTAGTGCCAACCAGCGTAGGCGCTGGGCTTACCTCAGCCTGCTTGGGATTAATTCAAGCGCTGGATACCATTGGCTTAAAGGCCGGTTTTTTAAAGCCGTTTATGCAGAATGAATTAAACGGCCCAGGGCTAGACCGCTCCACGGCGCTGGTATCGCGCACGCTTAACCAGCGTCCGCCATCGCCTATTTCTCAGGCACGCCTGGAGCGTTTGCTACGTGATGACCATACCGATGAGCTGATGGAAAACGTGGTCGAGCTTTACGAGCAGGTTACCCAGCAGGCTTACCGGGATGGCAGTGCTCTGGATCTAATTGTGGTCGAGGGGGTCGTGCCCACCCAGCACACTACCTACGCAACCCAGACCAACGCGCAGCTAGCCGATGCGCTGAATGCGCGGATCATCCTGGTCGGTACCGGCGATTTACACCAACCTCAGCGGCTAGCCGAAGAGCTAGATATGCATGCCCGCAGCTTCGGTGGCGTTAGCTCCACCCGAACCCTGGGCGGCATTTTAATGCGGATGAAGAACCTCCCCTACGGGCAGGAGGACGACCTATCTGCTGCGCCAGGCACTATTAAGCCGCAGTTAGAAGAGCCGGTGCTTAACGAACTGCGCCGCTACTCACCCGCGCTGGCCACGGACAGCTTTCACCTGATCGGTGTGGTGCCCTACAGCAAAACATTAAGCGCGCCGCGCACGTTAGATGTTGCCCGTGCGTTAAATGCCAAAATGCTGAATGAAGGAGATGCGGCCAGCCGCCGGGTCCTCTCAACCAGCCTCTGCGCCCGTAGCGCGGCCAATGCGCTGCATATTTTCAAACCCGGCAGCTTGGTCGTCGCCTCAGGCGACCGTGATGATGTGGTGCTGGCCTCGGCTCTGGCCACCATGAACGGCACTCAGCTAGCGGGCGTTTTGCTCACCAACGGCTTTATGCCTAACGACAACATGATTGAAATGTGTCGCCCGGCACTCAAAACCGGCCTACCGGTACTCGCGGTTGAAACCGACAGCCTTACCACGGCACAAAACCTGAGCCAGCTCAGCGGCGAAATCCCTATGGACGATTTCGAGCGCGCCGAACAGGTCGCCCGCTACGTGGCCGCTCACCTTGATTTAGAGTGGCTGAAAGCCAAGCTCAGCCGGGGCTATACCCGCCGCCTCTCGCCCTCTGCTTTTCGTCATCAGTTGGTCAAACGCGCTCAGCAGGCTAAAAAGCGCATTGTCCTACCCGAAGGTGATGAGCCACGCACCATCGAAGCGGCGATCATCTGCCAGCGTCGCGGCATTGCCGACTGTGTGTTGCTGGGCAAGCGTGATGATATTGAAAACGTTGCGCGCAATCGTGGCCTGACGCTACCCGACGCGCTAACGATTATCGACCCAGAAAGCAGCCGGGCGGATTATATTAGCCCGATGGTGGAACGCCGCCGTGGCAAACTCAACGAGATCACCGCAGAGGCCCAACTGCAGGATAACGTGGTGCTCGGCACCATGATGCTGCAGCTAGATGAAGTGGATGGGCTAGTATCTGGCGCGGTACATACCACCGCTAATACGGTTCGCCCTGCCTTTCAGCTGATCAAAACCGCCCCCGAATATAAGCAGGTGTCGTCGATCTTCTTTATGCTGCTGCCCGAACAGGTAGTGGTGTACGGCGACTGTGCGGTGAACCCAGACCCTGATGCCGAAACCCTGGCCGAAATCGCCCTGCAAAGTGCTCGCTCGGCAGAAGCCTTTGGCATCGAACCCCGTGTTGCCATGATCAGCTACTCCACCGGCGACTCTGGCACTGGAGCCGATGTGGATAAAGTGCGCGAAGCCACCCGCATCGCCAAAGAGCGGGCGCCGCATCTTGCCATCGACGGCCCACTGCAGTACGACGCCGCGGCTATTGAGAGCGTTGGCAAGCAGAAAGCCCCGGACTCCCCGGTAGCAGGCCGTGCCACGGTGTTTGTGTTCCCCGACCTCAACACCGGCAACACCACTTACAAAGCCGTGCAGCGCAGCGCCCGAGTGGTTAGCGTTGGGCCGATGCTGCAGGGCTTGAACAAACCGGTCAACGATCTTTCCCGAGGTGCTTTGGTCGACGATATCGTTTACACCATCGCCCTAACTGCCATGCAGGCCAGCCAGCGGGAAAGCTAAGCTATTAGAACGGCCAACAGAATAGAATGGCTAACATAGAGGCCCCGACATTGCTCGGGGCCTCTATGTTAATAAGCACTATATTTTATTTTGCAAAGGGGGGCGTTACGTCCACATAGGCACCATGGCTTCAAGCACCATCACCAAGCTCATCGCGGTAATGGTGAGGATGGAGACGCCAAAAATCTTTTTAGCCCAACGCACATCATCCTCTAAGCGAAAGCCACATAGCGCCAAGTAAAGCCAGTAGCCGCCCATCGCCAACGCCACAAGGAGGTAGCCTGTGCCCGCCTGGCTTGCCAGTGCAAGGGCCAATGAGGCGGGAATAAACGCGATGATGTAGCCAAGAATATGGTGCTTTGCCCGCTTAATACCGTGAACCACCGGCAGAACGGGGATAGACGCCCGTTGATAATCCGCATAGCGGAAAATCGCAATGGCATAGGAGTGAGGCATTTGCCACAGGCAGAAAATAATCAACAGCATTAATGCGCCACTGTCGAACTGCCCGGTGACCGCGCAGTAGCCAACGACTGGCGGCATCGCGCCGGAAAGGCTGCCCACTAAAGTGCCGTACTCAGAGTGGCGCTTCATGTAAAGGCTGTACACACCCACGTAAACGCCCCAGCCAATCACCGCCAGCGCCACGGCCAAACCGTTGGTCCCTAGCGCTAAACACACCACCCCCACCACCCCAAGCAGCGCCGAAACCCCCAGCGCCTGAGTGATCGAGATGCGCCCTTTCGCCAAAGGGCGGTGACGCGTGCGCGCCATCAACGCATCAATATCACGGTCGATAACGTTATTACATGCGCAGCCCGAAGCAATAATCAGGGATATGCCCACGATCACCGAGATAAACGTGACCCACTCAAAGGCTCCTTGCGCCGCTAAAAAATACCCCCCAACGGTCGCAATCAAATTGCCACCGATAATTCCCGGCTTGGTAAGCGCCAGCAAGTCGCGCCAGCGGCTTGGGTTACTCTTTAGCCGACCATCATGTTGAGTTACCGATGCTGCATGTTCCATAAGCGAGCCCTTACCACCAGGACGACAATCGTCAGTATTAAAACGAAGACATCAAGCCTTAGCCTGCGCCTGCTTTGTTGTTCTTATACGTATGCTCTTACGTGCGTAGCTGCTGCCTACATCACATACAGCATTGCACGCTGGCAATGACAACCACCCATAAGTGCCGACACTGCCCTGTCGTTTATTAAGGCCGCAAATGAAATCACGGTTAGCACTAAACATAGCAGAAGAGTGGCAATATAGAATTTAACGCTATGGAAAAATATCGCTAAATAACGGTACTTACGGCAATTCCCTCACGGCTAGCGGCTTGTTCATCGTCGGTCACCACACTATCGAAATCAGATAAAGAAGCAAAATAAGCAGGCCGCACCACCCCAAATTTGCTGGCATCCACCACTAAAATTCTCTGCATTGCAGTGGCAATGGCGGCTTGTTTCGGGGCTACTTCGTGAAAATGAAAGCAGCTGACACCCCGCTCGCAGTCTACCCCCGCTGCGGAAATAAGCGCCTTATTAATCCCTAGGCGTTCAATAGCGGCCCCCATGTCATCGCTACCAAACGACTGCGACGAGGCATAAAACAGCCCGCCCAGCAGCACTAACCGCACATTGGCAAGGCCTGCTACCGCATTGGCGACATTCAACGCATAAGTAACAACGGTTAACTCGCGAAAGTGGCTTAGCTGGCTAAGCAGGGGTATGAGCGTTGAACCACAGTCGATAAACAGCGTATCCCCTTCTTCAATAACGCGAGCAACGTGCTGACATAAGCGATGCTTAACTTGGTAGTGGTTCGCCTCCTGCTCGGTGAGGTCATAGACCGGCGTAACCCCTGGGTAGCTTGCCATCACCAACCTGCCCCCTAATAGGCTGATGGGCGAAGAATGGGTCGTCAGGTCGCGACGAATGGTCATTTCAGACACGCCGCAAAGCTCAGCTGCCTCCCGCAAATGTAGCGTGCCGCCACTGGTAAGCGCTTCCTGCAAACTGGCCAGGCGTCGTGTACTACGGTCACTCATGGCTGAACTCTCCTTTTACATGCCACTGCTTTTTACATGCACTGTTAGCCGCGTAGAGCGCATCGTTGAGCGTCTATGCTGGGCCAGCGACTCATGTTTTACCACCGTCTTAACGCTCGATTGCCGCTGGTAACGGCACCTCATCAAAGGCAGCGTTCTGAAAATTGATATTTGCAAAACAGTGTTAAAAAAATAACACTGAATGTTATAATTTTAACATTAATGCCAGCCTACACGACGACAACTCCTTATAGCCGACTTCTTACGGCTTCATGACAACCTGCTGAGGCTCTCATGACTACTCAAAATGTTTCCCGCTTTCTCTCTCCCGCCTCGCTCAGCGCGGGCGTTTTAATGGCTGGGGCTGGGGCTGCACATCCCGCATTAGCGAACAGCACTCCACCGCCACCACTAAAGCGTTAATGGCTTATTCAGTTAAACTGAATTTGCTTTAATCGCCTCACTTCCCCGCTCCGAAGGTACTCACATGACCCTCATCATGAGCCTGGTAGGCATGGTCACCCTGGTTTCCATTGCCCTGATCTTCTCCTACGACCGCAAATCAATACGGCTGCGCACCGTACTGGGCGCTTTTGCTATCCAAGCAGGCATTGGTGCTTTTGTACTTTACGTGCCTTTTGGCCAAGCGGTGCTACAAGCTATCTCGTCCGGCGTTAGCCAAGTATTGGTTTACGCAAATGACGGCATCAGCTTTCTGTTTGGCGGCTTAGCCGATGTCGATAACGTCGGTTTTGTGTTCGCGATTAAAGTACTGCCCGTGATTATCTTTTTCTCGTCTCTTATCGCGGTTCTTTATTACATCGGCATTATGCAGTGGGTTATTCGGATTTTAGGCGGCGCGCTGCAAAAAGCCCTTGGCACCTCGCGCACAGAGTCGCTTTCAGCAACGGCGAACATCTTCGTCGGCCAAACCGAAGCGCCGCTGGTGGTTCGACCGTTTATCGCCCGCATGACCCCATCTCAGCTATTTGCGGTGATGTGCGGTGGCCTCGCATCGGTGGCAGGTTCCATACTGGCTGGCTACGCTGCCCTGGGTATTCCTATGGAGTACTTGATTGCCGCCTCATTTATGGCAGCCCCCGGTGGCCTGCTATTTGCAAAGCTGATAATGCCAGAGACCCAAGACGCGGAAGGAGGCGATAGCGTCTCTCAGGTAGAAGAGGAGCTTAAAGCGCAAGACGACAAACCCGCCAACGTACTAGATGCTGCCGCAGCGGGTGCGACGTCGGGTATGAAACTTGCCGCTAATGTGGGCGCCATGCTGCTCGCCTTTATTGCCCTTATCGCTCTTGTGAACGGTATTTTAGGCGGCGTGGGTGGCTGGTTTGGCTTTGAATCACTCAGCCTTGAGCTGATTCTAGGCTGGCTATTTGCACCGCTTGCCTTCCTGCTCGGCGTACCTTGGGAAGAGGCTGCATTCGCCGGTTCGTTTATCGGCCAAAAACTGGTGGTTAACGAGTTTGTCGCCTACCTCAATCTTGCGCCCTATATTAGTGGGGAACAGGTTGTCGCCTCCACGGGTCAGATGATGACGCCCCATACCATGGCGATACTCTCCTTTGCGCTGTGTGGTTTCGCCAATCTCTCATCTATCGCTATTTTGCTGGGTGGCCTGGGTAGCATTGCGCCGACCCGGCGCAAAGAGATTGCCCGTTTTGGCCTTAAAGCCGTACTGGCCGGTACACTCTCTAACCTTATGTCGGCGTCTATTGCTGGCTTCTTTATTGCGCTGAGTAGCGCGACGGCCTAACCCAGCAAGCACGCTTTTACGTTACGGGTGCTGCAATGTATGCGCAGTGCCCATTTTATTTTTTTACTGTTTTGCGAGAATCCCATGACCGCGACTGCCTCTTCCCAGCTCACTCACGCTCAAATGATCCGCGCCGCCCGCCAAGCCCTCGCGCTAATGGACTTAACCAGCCTGAACGATGACGACACCGACGGCACGATTGAAGCGCTTTGCCAGCAGGTGAAAACGCCCTTTGGCAACCCGGCAGCAGTGTGCGTTTATCCGCAGTTTATTGTTACCGCAAACCGAGCACTCACCGCCCATAAGTTAAACGGGCAGGTCAAAATCGCCACGGTGACAAACTTTCCCCACGGTGGCGATGACATCATGGGCGCAGCGCGCGCAACCCGCGAAGCGGTCGCCTCCGGCGCCGATGAAGTAGACGTAGTTTTCCCTTACCGCACGCTAATGGCAGGCGATGAAGAAACCGGCCTAGAGCTGATTGAAATGTGTAAAGCCGCCTGCGGTGGCCAAGCGCTGTTAAAAGTCATCATTGAATCTGGCGAGCTTAAAGATCCCGCGCTTATCAAGCGCGCCAGTGAGCTTGCCATTGAAGGTGGCGCCGACTTTATTAAAACCTCCACCGGCAAAGTGCCGGTGAACGCCACCCTGGAAGCCGCCGAAATTATGCTCAATGCCATCAAAGCCAGCGGTAAGGATGTCGGCTTTAAAGCTGCCGGTGGCGTCCGCAGCGCTGAAGACGCCGCAGAGTACCTCACGCTTGCCGCTGACATTATGGGTCCACAGTGGGTCACGCCCGAGCACTTCCGGTTCGGCGCATCCAGCCTGCTGGCTAACCTGTTGAACACGCTAAATGGCAATGCTGATGCCGTGACGAATGGAGGCTACTAAATGCCGTCTAACGCTTCTCACCACGCCCTGCTCCCCCAAGAACTGATTCGCCTGAAGCGCGACGGCCAGCCGCTGCCCGCTGAAGAGATCAAAGCCTTCGTCCAAGGCATTGCCGACGACCGCATCAGCGACGCACAGATTGGCGCCTTCACCATGTCGGTATTTTTAAACGGCATGAGCCGTGAAGAAGTTGTGGCGCTGACCACGGCCACCCGCGACTCCGGCCACGTGATGCAGTGGGATTCGCTCAACCTGCCGGGCCCCATTGTGGACAAACACTCCACCGGCGGCGTGGGCGACTTGGTATCGCTGGTGCTTGGCCCGTGGGTCGCCGCCTGCGGCGCGTTCGTGCCGATGATTTCCGGCCGTGGCCTGGGCCACACCGGCGGCACCCTGGACAAGCTGGAATCGATCCCCGGCTACAACCCCTACCCCGCACCGGAACGCTTCAGCGAGGTGGTGAAATCCACCGGCGTGGCGATTATCGGCCAAACCGGCAACCTCGCCCCAGCAGATAAGCGCATCTACGGCGTGCGTGATGTCACCGCCACCGTGGAATCCATTCCGCTGATTACGGCGTCTATCTTGGGCAAGAAGCTGGCTTCTGGCCTGGACGCCCTGGTGATGGACGTTAAAGTGGGCAGCGGCGCGTTTATGCCCACCCCGGAAAAATCCCGCGAGCTGGCGAAAAGTATCGCCAACGTCGCCACCCAAGCGGGCACACCCACCACCGCGCTGCTCACCGACATGAGCCAGCCGCTGGCCCCTTGTGCCGGTAACGCGGTAGAGATCGTTGAGACGTTGGCACTACTGCGCGGCGATCGCGCCAACAGCCGCGTGATGCAGGTCACCCGCGAACTCGCCGTTGAGATGCTGATTGCTGGCAAGCTGGTGGCTAACCGCGAAGATGCACTCGCCAAGCTAGAGAAAGCGCTGACTTCTGGCGCGGCGGCTGAGGTGTTTGCCCGCATGGTGCGCGAGCTGGGCGGCCCCGCCGACTTTATGGAGCGACCAGACAGCTACTTAGCGACCGCCCCGGTTATTCAAGCGGTATACCCCGAGCAGAGCGGTATCGTGCAGCGCTTTGATACCCGCGCCGTGGGCATGAGCGTGGTGGAGCTGGGCGGCGGTCGCCTGCGTAACGATGCCAGCGTCGATCACAGCGTGGGCTTTAGCGATATTGTTGAAATCGGCGACCGTGTGGATAGCCAGCGCCCGCTAGCCATCGTTCACGCCCGCACAGAAGACGCCGCCACACGCGCGGCTGCGCAACTTCGTGCGGCAGTCACGCTTGGGGATGCCGACGCCAGCGCCGACACCCTGCTGCAAGAGACCTTTCGAGGAGAAGCCTAATGCCCCGCGCCGTTGTCTTAGTGCTTGATTCCTTTGGAATTGGCAGCGCCCCAGATGCTGACAAATTTGGCGACCAGGGTTCGGACACCCTGGGCCACATCGCCGCCGCCTGCGCCCGTGGCGAGGCAGATACAGCTGGGCGTTCTGGCCCGCTGATGCTGCCCAACATGGCTGCGCTCGGCCTGTTTCACGCCCACCGTGATGCCACCGGCAGCGTGGCGGAAGGCGTGAATTTGCCCGAACAGCTAACGGGCGCTTACGCCCACGCCAAAGAGATCTCCAGCGGTAAAGACACCCCTTCCGGCCACTGGGAAATTGCCGGTGTGCCGGTGCGCTTTGACTGGGGCTACTTTCTCGATAAAACCGACAGCTTTCCCCTGGAGCTACTGGATGCCATCATCCGTGAGGCAGAGCTGACGGGCGTAATCGGCAACTGTCACGCCTCAGGCACCGAAATTATTGCTCGCCTGGGCGAAGAGCATATCGCTACCGGCAAACCGATTGTGTATACCTCCGCAGACTCCGTGTTCCAGATTGCTGCCCACGAAGAGCACTTTGGCCTAGAGCGCCTCTACGCCTTATGTGAAACCGTGCGCGAGCTGCTGGAGTCCTACAACATTGGCCGAGTGATCGCCCGCCCGTTTATTGGCGATGACAGCAAAAGCTTTGCGCGCACCGGCAACCGCCGCGACTACAGCGTCGAGCCGCCCAGCCCCACCGTGCTGCAAAAGCTCGCTGATGCCGGTGGTGAAGTAGTATCGATTGGCAAGATCGCCGATATCTACGCCCACTGCGGCATTACCCACAAGGTCAAAGCCAGCGGCCATGACGCGCTCATGGACGCCACCTTGACCGAAGTGGCGCGCACCGCTAATGACGCCCGCGACCGCTCGACCATGATCATGACCAACTTCGTGGATTTCGATTCGGTCTATGGCCACCGCCGCGACGTACCGGGCTACGCCGCAGCGCTGGAGCACTTCGATGCCCGCCTGCCGGAGCTGCTCGCCGCCCTTAACGATGACGATTTACTGCTGCTCACCGCCGACCACGGCTGCGACCCCAGCTGGGAAGGCACCGAGCACACCCGCGAGTACGTGCCGGTAATGGTGCGCGGCGCAGGCTTCGCCCCCGGCCCCCTGGGCGAGCGTGGCACCTTTGCCGACATCGGCCAAACGCTGGCGGCCTTCTTCGCGGTTGAAGCGATGGAAGATGGCGAGAGCTTCTTACCCAACGCGGCCTAATCAGCCGTGTTTAGTCACCAAATGCGTTACAGATAACGGTTGATAGGAGTGTTTCATGGCAACACCACACATAAATGCCGAGATGGGCGATTTCGCAGATACCGTGCTAATGCCCGGCGACCCACTCCGCGCCAAGTACATCTCCGACACCTACCTTGAGAACGTGCGCCAAGTGAACGACGTGCGCAGCATGTTCGGCTATACCGGCACCTACAAAGGCCGCGAGATTTCCGTGATGGGCCACGGCATGGGCATTCCTTCGGTGTCTATTTATGCCAAAGAGCTAATTACCGACTTTGGCGTAAAATCGATTATTCGTGTAGGTTCCTGCGGCGCGGTGCGCGACGATGTCAACGTGCGCGATGTGGTGATTGGTATGGGGGCCTGCACCGATTCCAAAGTGAACCGCATGCGCTTTAACGACCACGACTTTTCAGCCATCGCTGATTTTGAGCTGACGAGTCACGCCGTTGCTGCCGCCAAGGCGCAGAACGTGCCGGTAAAAGTCGGCAATATCTTCTCGGCGGATCTGTTCTACAACCCGCAAACCGACATGGCTGAACTGCTTAAGCGCTACGGCATCGTGGGTGTAGAAATGGAAGCGGCAGGCCTTTACGGCGTTGCCGCCGAGTTTGGCGCCCGCGCGCTGACCATCTGCACCGTGTCGGACCATATTCTAAAAGGCGACTCGCTCTCCAGTGCCGACCGCCAGACCACCTTCAACGATATGATGGTGATCGCCCTCGACACCGTGCTACGCGACGATGCAGCCAGCGCCTGAACGTCCCATAAAATGAGGATAACGCCATGAGCCAAGCGGATCAGGCATTGGTAGACACACTGTTGACCACCCTGGGCAACGCCTACGCGCCCTACTCCAACCACCCGGTAGCAGCGGTAATGGAGTGCCCGGATGGCCAGCAGTTTGCGGGTAGCAACGTGGAAGTGGCCCATTACAAAGGGCTATGCGCCGAAGCCTCGGCCATTTCCGCCATGATTACCGCAGGCCAGCGTGAGCTTGCCAAGGTATACGTGATGGGCCCCGGCGAGCATCTCTGCACGCCCTGTGGCGACTGCCGCCAGCGCATTCGCGAGTTCGCCACCCCTAACACGCACATCATGGTGCTCTCCAAGCAGGGCGAGGTGTTAAAAACCTACACCATGGAGCAGCTACTCCCCGATGCCTTCGGCCCGGAACAGCTGCCGGGGCGCTAGCCGCGAATCCACCATTAAAAAGCCCGCTGTAGTTCATACAGCGGGCTTTTTGTTTCACTTAACAGATAGGCTAATACGTCGTTTAAAAGTAGCCTGCGCCTCTAGGCATCATTCCAAGGTTATTTTCGACCTTGGTAACCCCCGGTATATTCTCAGCCGCCACGGTGACCGCCTGCTTTTGCTCGACGGATTCCACCAGCCCCCAAATTTCCACAGCGCCACCATCCACAATCAAACTGATGCTTTCGGTATGCACACCCGTATTTTGATCAACCTCTTTTAAAATAGCATCGCGAATCTTGCGGTCATCCGTTGGCGACTCCGTGGGCGCAACCGCCGCATTGGCAATGCCCTGTAGCAAATTCGCACGGCTGACAATACCGACCAGTTTGCCTTCACGAACCACCGGCACACGCTTGATATGGTGCTTTTCCAGTAGCCTAGCAATAGTATGCAGCGGCGTATTCTCTTCAACGCAGAGCGGGTCTGGCGTCATCACTTCCTGTGCTTTCCGCCCATGGGATTTCACATACTCACCAGGATCTTTGCCGCCCGTAAAGAGTGATAGCCACCAGGAACGCCCTTGGCGCTCATCGCCTTTTACCCGGCGCATGAGATCACCCTCACTGACGATACCCAGTACGCGGCGCTCGTCATCGACCACCGGCACTGCGCTAATGCGATGCTCAAGCAGCAGCTGTGCAATTTCCCGCACTTCTGCATCAGGGCCTACGCTGATGACTTTGGGCGTCATAATATCGATAGCTTGCATGGTTCATCCCTCTTAAAGCTGATTCTGGTAGCCGACCCGTCAAGGCCAAGTACTTACCCGTTAAGCATGGGCTACAGGTTCAGATTGAGCTGTTGTTCTTTGAGCCTAGCTCGCTGCCAGTAATTTATCTATGTCAGCGCGTTATCGCTGAGACTCTTGTGATCTAGCTCAGTTTATTGGCTACTTTCATCGGCGCTGCTCTCGGCGACTTTTTCTACATCCACAATACCCGAGCGACTAACCACCACCTTCCAGCGAGCAAGATAGGGCACATCTTCACTACCCGTTTCACGTATCACCAAGTTGAATAAATGGCGGCGCTCAACGCTTTCCCTAACCGATTGGCCATCTTTTAAGCGGTAAATATGGTGTTTCTCTTTGCTCATTAAGCGAATCAGCATGGAAAGATCGACATGCAGGGTTTCACGCGTGTGCTCGTAGCCGCTTAAAAAGCGCGTCGGCGACATACGTGAACTCGACCGATAGTGCATCACTACTTCTTCACGCTGAGCCACCGTGCGGCGGCGCATTTTTTGAATATCGTCATCCAATGCCGCGTATCGCTTATAGTCAAACCACTCTAACTGCCGTCCTACCAGTGCATTGCGGGTGGGGTCGATGTATTGTCGCCGCCACTTTGGCCGCCCACGACGTAGCCAGCGCCATAGCGTGTTACGCAAGTCATCCTTAAACACTTCCCGCATGGCGTAAAGCAGCGCCATGGCCAACACAAACAGCGCGGTTATGTCACCGACTACATCCCGTAAGTGAAGGATGCCCAGCGATACAAAGACCATCACCACCGCCGTTGCTAAGGCTTTGACCGCCTTTTGCTCACCGCCGCCTAACTCCATCGCGCTCTGCTTTAAGGTGATGGGGTATTCAATCAATCGCCGCAGTAAGCGCATTTTGTTCGACATACGCGTCGGGTCATCCATTACCCGCTGGGCGTTGTACTCTTGCTCGCGACGGTACTCTCCTTCCCGGTGGCATATCGTGATAAAGCGCCGCTTTATATCGCTAAACCCACCGCCTCGGGGCATGTGTGCCACCAGCGCCAGCAGCTGCTGCTCCGTAAACCACGAGAGGTAGTTATCGATATTGGCAAAGTATTTATAAAGCCGTTCATCGCTTGGGGGGTTACGCCTTAAACGCTTTAGAATGCCGTCGCTTAAATCACTCATTTCGGCAAGCTGCTGGCGAAGGGCCTCTTCAGGCTCATTGGTCTCGCTCTTCTCTTCACGCTCATCACTACGGGCATGGCGAAGTTTGCGTGCACTCGCTAGCATCGCCTGGGTAGAGCGTTCTAACGCAACCACATACTGGTAAGCATAAAGGCTCAAACTTAAGCGATATGAGTCGCTACCTAACTGATTACGGCTTGCCAACCGGCTATGCACCAGGGGTAGGTGGTACTTGTCGCTGTAGTAGGTGCGTGAGACATGAAAGGCGCCATGATAAAACGCCTCCTCAGAGATCACATGGGTGCTCAGGCCTAACTCGCCCGGCACAAACAGGTAGACATCGAGCGTATGCGAGGTCTCTTCCTTAAGCTGACGCGAGAGACGCAGTTGAAAGCTGTTTTTACGCTCAACATTGATCACCTAACCAATCTCCTACTTCATTGCGTAACGCGATGATATACCATGGCTAAAAACAACCATGGTGGCACGCTTTAATGCAGCTACGGTTCACTTCTTTGCTTTGGAGCTAGGCAATGTCCATTGCCCGTTTCTCACCCTTTGAGCTGCTACTGCTAAAAAGCCGCAGCCAAGTGGATACGGCAACCCTGCTACTATTAGCCTGGGTGCTGGTGCATCGCCAGCACGTTTCTGAGGGGCAGCGTCGGCGCCGCTTGGCTCAGGTGACGGCGCAATTTCGCCACGGCCATGAGCTGGGGCCCGTTATGGGTATTGCCCACAGCCAAGACCTGCAGGCAATTCAGCTCGCCGCCGAGGTAGTTCGCAAAGAGTGCTCTAAGGAGCGCAGTCTGAGTATCATTCATCAAGCCATTACCGTGGCGACCGACGACGGGGAAATATCCCTAGCGAACCACTACATTCTGCGCTTCCTGGCCGACCTGTTAAACGTAACACCCGCCACGCTAAGTACGCTGTTTCAGGAACTCACCGGTAAACCACTGCTCCCGCCGGAAGACCCTAGCCGAGATACCTACTGGCAGCAGCACGACCCAGAGTACCATGCCCGCCAAGCCCAGGAAGCCCAAGCGGCCGAGCGGCAAGCGAAAGAAGCCCAAGCCAGAGCGGAGCAGCGCCAGCAGGCAAAAACAGACAAGCAGCAGCAAAAACAACAAAAACAACAAAAACAGCAGGAGAAACAGCGTCAACAGGAGCAGGCGCGTAACGCTAAAGCGCGTGCTCAGCGAGAGAAGGAACAGCGTCATCGGGAAAAGGCCCAGCAGGAGCAAACTAGCCGGGAACGCTGGCAACAAGAGCAGGCACGCCAGGAAGAGTCTCGCCGCCAGCAGCGCCAGCGCTCAAGCAGCCCACCGCCGCCTGATCGCAAAACCCGCGCCTTGGCGGTGTTAGGCTTAACGCCCGGCGCCAGCCGAACCGATGTGCGCCAAGCCTATCGCCGCATGGCGCAGCTGCATCACCCGGATCGGTTCTACTCAGAAAGCGACCACCAAGTTGCCCTGGCATCGGCACGCTTTCAACGCATAAAAAATGCCTATGATTATTTAATGCAAACCTACTAAGCCGCCCTTATGTCGTTAAACGGCGGCTTCCTTAATGCCGTCATAGCTTGCGAGTATTCACCACGTTATGCGCGATTTGTATCAACGATTAGCCCTTTCGCCCAGCGCGAATGAAGCTGACATTAACAGTGCGGTGGCCCGCTGCCCTAACAGCGCACTTCGCCAGGACGCCAAGGCCGTGCTGGCAATCGCCGAGCGCCGCGAAGCCTACGATACGCTCCACGATACGGTAAGTGATATTGGCCGTTTACGGGCTCGCTTAGGCTTAACCCATGGCGCGCATTGGCAGGGGGACGTAGCGAACGATTTCTCACTGCCGCCGGACAACGCCATCTCCCGCCATGATGAGCTGGTCGACCGGGTAAGCCTCGCGGTTTCGCTCTATAACCGTTGGCGTCGTTGGCGAGGCCCCTGGCTACTCATCGGCACTTTCGCCGCTGGAGCTGGCATAGGCCTCGCCCTTGGGTTCGCCCTGAGCCTGGGGCTTAGCTTGGGGTAATTCGCCCTCACGCTCACGGGCATCCCTGCGCTTTTCAGTTTTAGTCGGGCGTGGCGCTGGCGTTGGGGGCGCCGGTTTTTTTCGCGCGCCCTCCTGCTCATGGTCGCCACTATCGTTAATCGAGAAGTCGCTCCCTTCGCCTGCCGGGTCTCGAGCATCCGAGCGCGCTTCCATGCTAACGCTAAGCCGCGGTATGCCAAGATCCATTTCCTGAGCTTCCATACGCTGCTTAAGCAGCAAGTTAAACGCCCTGGACACATCCCACTGCATTTCAGGGGCGGTACGAAAACGCATGCGCAGAATGGGGCAGCCATCTTCAAACCCTTGCACTCCCTGCATTTCCAGCGGCGACCAGATGTAGTGGCGCATCATCGGGTCTTTGCGCAGCTCCTGAGCCGTCTCTTGCATTAAGGTAATCGCGTCGTCAATTTTCATGTCGTAAGGGATACGAATCCGCATCAGCGCAATGCCAAACTGGCGCGACATGTTATGGATTGACTCAATACGGCTAAAGGTAATGATGTGAACGATACCATCTAAATCCCGCAGCTTAACGGTGCGCAACGTTAAGCCTTCTACCGTTCCCATATGGCCGTTGATTTGTACAAAATCATCTACCGCGAGTGAGTCTTCAATCAGGATAAAAATACCGGTGATTAAGTCCTGTACGAGCGTTTGGGCACCAAAGCCAATCGCCAAGCCGATCACACCCGCACCCGCCAGCAGCGGCGTCACATTCACGCCCAGGTTGGCCAACCCCGCAATGACCGCAATAATTAAAATGGTGACAAAAATCACATTGCGAATCATGGGGGTAATAGTCTGCGCCCTGGCCTGATTAACCCGCCGCCCCCGAGAGCGAGCAGAGGAAGTCAGCGCACGCTGAATGGCCGTATCAGCAAATATCCACACCAGCCACGCCAGTAGCACGGTGGACCCCAGGCTGATCAACGCTTGTCCAATACGGGCGCTTGCCACGGCCTGCTGGCCCAAGCCAAAGAACGAGCCACCCCACACTTGCATGGAAAGCTCAGCAAACACCATCCAAGTACAGATATGCGCCAGCACAAACCCAAACCGCTCCAAACGCTTACGGTACTGGCTATAACGGTGACGATGGCGACGCTTGCCCATGCGCTCTGCCTGGCGCCGCAGTAGCCCCGTCGCCACCAAGGTAAGTACCAGCAAGCTGGCCGTAATGATCGAGCGGGCCAAGGCGGTGCCCACATCACCAACGGTAATAAAGATCGCTAAAAGTGAGCCGCCTACCATTAACAGCGCCGGAATATGCCACAGGCCGCCAAGGGTGCGGATCATTTCAACCGCGGCACTGGCATCGCGGCGCTGCTTGTAGGGGCGGTTGCAAATCAAATGACGAATAGGACGTTTGAACCGGAAAATAAAGCGCGCTGAAAGCAGCGCTGCCAGCATATTAGCAAGCACAGAGACCAAGCTTGAAAGCTCAGAACCCAGCATCTCCACCAAGCGTGACGAATTTACCGCGTCGCCTAGTGCAATCAGTGCACCAATAGCAAATAGCCCACGCAGCGCTTTATGCTGGAGCAACTGCACTGCGGTGAACCGATGACCACGGCTGAAAAAGGCGATTACGGTTTCAAACACCACCGAAAGGGCACGCCCGCACAGGCAAACATAAGCCACTACCAACACGATCGTGCGACCCGAGCTTGAAGGTAGCAGCTGGCCAATGCCCAAAGTAATCGCAAACGACAGTGCCCAAGGCAGCATGCGGCGTAAAAAGTGAACAACCAATAGCCACGCTTTCGGGTCGCGGGGCAAATCAAGCGGCCACTCACGCCGCGTTGCGACTAGGCGACCCAACGCAATCATCAAGATGAGTAGCACGCTCCAGACAACACCCAGCACGGCGGCATCCACGACCGCACGAATTGCCTCGCCCTGGCCAGCTCCCTCATTTAAAGCGCGTAAATCATCAGCCCCCTGCACGAGTTGTCGCGACCACTCATCAATGGGCGAATTACCCGCTTGGGCTTGTTCGCCAAGATCAGACAGCGTATCCGCCAGCGCGCCTAGCAACCCTTGGCGCACCACACCATCCTCTTCAGCCGCCTGCGCGGTCACTTGCAACTCACGCAGCGAGTCAAGTAGCTCCCTGCGCCGCTCCTCGTTCTCGAGCATCGAGATAACGTCGTTAAGCGAGCTTTGAAAGTCATCGCTACTGACGCTTGGCTCTTCACTGGGGACGCTTCCACCCACTAGGCTAGGCAGCGAAACACTCTGTGCTTGGGCCTGCGCCATAACACCTAGCAGGACGGCGATGATAACGCCCATCATCAGCTTGATTATCCAGTGCTGTCGCACACTTTACTCCTGTCGTGGGCCGGCTTTAACACACCGGTTTCTCAACGTTTTACTGACTGCACACACTCAGTCTCAACGCGTGACTATGATAGGCTGGGTGCCTAAACGTTCACCTCAAGGATGGCGAGATGACGCTACAAGCTCCACCTCACCGGTTAAATAGTAACGGGCAACCGAGGCGTGTTGGCGTAGAAGTTGAATTTGCCGGCCTACCGCCTCGCGATACTGCTGCGCTGGTGCGTGACTTATTTGGTGGTGAGCTTAACGTGGTAAGCCCCCACCGGCTACTGGTAGAAGGCACCCAGTGGGGCGAGTTTGGCATAGAGCTAGATACTCAATACGCACACCCTGACAAAACGCTGCTGGAAGAGCTCCACGAAAACGACAGCGAGTGGGCGCGCCACCAACACCAGCGACGGGTAGAGTTCCATCAAAAGACCCGGGAATTGATTGGCGATATGGTGACCGGCCTAGTGCCCACCGAAATTGTTTGCCCCCCTATTCCCTGGGATGAGCTTGAGACACTAGACACGCTATTCCAGACACTGCGCAATAGAGGCGCCAAAGGCACCGATGCGAGCCTGCTGTATGGGTTTGGGCTACACCTCAACCCAGAGATAGTGCGGCTTGATGTTGAGTATCTGCTCGCCATGCTGCGCGCTTACTTACTTTTGGCAAGCTGGCTGCGCGATGAAATCAAAGTAGATATCACTCGGGAAGTTTTGCCCCACGCCAACCCATTCCCCAAAGAGTACGCGCTGAAAGTTCTCGACTTTAATTATCAACCTGACCTAGATAGTTTTATTGATGACTACCTGCACCACAACCCTACACGTAATCGTGAACTAGACTTGCTGCCTCTCTTCGCGTTCCTGCGCCCTGATCACCCCCATGAGCTACTGCATAGCCAGCTCATTAAACCACGCCCTACTTTTCACTACCGGCTACCCAATGCGCAGCTTTCGCAGCCCGGCTGGGGCTCGGTAATGGAGTGGAACCGCTGGGTGGAGGTTGAAAAGCTAGCCGCTAACGCCAGTGTGCTGCAGGCGCGCTGCGATGAATATATTGCCTACCATAACCGCCCCTTGCTGGTGCGGTTTAAAGAGAAGCTGCTACGTCTACTCGGTCGTCGCTAACCCACTGACATGTGAGCTTTGCCAGAATGTCTCGACCGCTAATTGGAATTACCTCATCAGATCACAAAAGCCATCTTGCGTTTTGTTTTGACTGGTTTGCCGTATGGCGACACGGCGGCAAACCCCTGCGCTTATCGCCCTCTCGCCCGCTGCCCGACCACCTGGACGGTTTAATTATCGGCGGTGGCGACGATATTCAGGCCCATTTGTATGGTGGTGAAGTGCAGTTGGACGTGCGCCTAGACCCCGCGCGGGACGCGCTAGAGCTTAACCTGCTGGATCGGTTTATCCCTAAAGGCACGCCAGTGCTGGGTATTTGCCGAGGAGCGCAGTTAATCAATGTCCATTTAGGTGGCACTCTCGACCCCGATATCTACACCACCCACGAAGGCTTAAAACGGCGTCGAACCGTGCTGCCTCGTAAGACGGTTGATATTGTCGGGGCGAGCCAACTTCATCAACTACTGGGAGTCACCTGGTGCAGGGTAAATAGCTTGCACCATCAAGCCGTCAATAAAGCGGGAAAAGGGATTAATATTGTCGCCCGTGACCGAGATGGGCTGGTACAGGGTATCGAGTCAACGGAGCATACGTTTTTGATTGGTGTGCAGTGGCATCCAGAGTGGCTAGTATTTAACCGCCCCCAACAGCGTTTGATTAATGCACTAGTGGAGGCGGCTAAAAAAACAGGCGCTAACTAGCAAGATACACCTGCCGTTGAGCCGCTAACTTTTTAATGCTGCCAGCGCCGCCTCGTAGTCTGGCTCGTTTTTCAGCTCGCTGACCAACTCACTGTGAAGCACGCGGTTATCAGCATCCAGCACGACCACCGCACGGGCGCATAACCCTTCCATGGCGCTATTACATAGTGCTACGCCCCATGCTTCTTGAAACTCACGATGGCGGAATGTTGAGAGCGTTTTAACATTATCCAGCCCTTCTGCTCCGCAAAACCGCTTCGCTGCAAACGGCAGGTCAGCAGACACGACCAGCACCACGGTATTCTCTAAGCTTGAGGCCAGCTCATTAAAGCGCCGGGTAGATGTTGCGCAGGTGGGGGTGTCAACGCTGGGGATAATATTCAACACCTTACGCTGGCCTTGGAAAGGCTCCAGTGTGACATCCTGTAGATCAGCATCTGTTAATGTCATGACGGGGGCTACTTGCCCAGCAGCAGGCAGCTTGCCTGCTACGTCCATGGGCTCACCCGCTCGGGTTATCTGTTGCATATCAGCCTCCTAGTGTATGGTAAAACGATAATATGGTGCGAAGTTTCAGCTTACAGGGGATGCCCCTGCTTCGGCTATCTTTCCTCAGGCGCGATACGACCACGAGACCTACATGACCTCTTTAGTCATTATTAAGACCGGCGACGCCTTCCCAGAAGTAATTGAACAGCACGGTGATTTTGAGCAGCTCTTTATACAGCAGCTCACTGCGGCGCTGCCTAGCCATCTGACGTTAACCGTATGGGATGCGCGTGAGCCAACCACACCTGCGCCACCGTCGTCCTTTGCCGGCGTGATGATTACCGGCTCCCACAGCATGGTGAGCAACCAAGAGCCATGGAGCGAAGCGCTAAAACCCTGGCTACAACAGGCGTTAGCAGAAGATATCCCCATGCTGGGCGTTTGCTATGGGCATCAGTTAATGGCCGCCTTAGGGGGGATTAGCGACTATCATCCAGCGGGACGGGAGTCTGGAACGCACCAAGTGCAGCTTACCCAGGCGGGCCTTCAGGACCCACTGTTTGGCCAACTGCCTGAACGTTTCCCGGCACAGCTTACCCATGCCCAGTCGGTCATACAGCTGCCGCCCGGCGCAACGGTACTGGCCCACAACAGCCACGATGCTCACCAAGCGCTGCGCTATGGCTCACGACAATGGAGCGTACAGTTTCATCCCGAGTTCACTCCACCTGTCATGCGCGCTTATATTGAGCGCCAGCAAACAGCTCTGCGCGAGCAGGGGGAAGACCCACAGGCGCTGCTTGCCGCCATTACAGCAACACCCGACGCCACCAGCTTACTGCGTCGTTTTCTCGCCTTGCTGTAACTGCGGCTAGCGTTGCTGCCCCCGCCGTGAGGCCAGCCGATCCGCGAGGCGGGTTGGCTCGGGCAGCTTCGTGCGGCCTAAACAGCACATCACCCAGGAAAGAGATGTCTCAAGGGAAAGCCGGTGCCCAGGCGATACAAAGACGGGCTTAACTTTCACCCGTGAACGCAATACCGCGCCAATGACATGACTACCTGCGGTTAAAGGCACCCAATCGCCCCGCGCTTCGCCCACCTCTGCATGCTTGCCATACAGCCTAGACTTAGCGATACCGATGGTCGGTATATCCAGCCATAGCCCCAGATGTGCCGCAACGCCCAGCCGGCGTGGGTGGGCAATACCCTGGCCATCCACCATCACCAACTCTGGCCTCACACTGAGTTTTTCAAACGCGCCTAAGGCGGCGGGAATCTCGCGAAAAGAGAGCAAGCCAGGAATGTAGGGCATCCGTGTTGGCTCGCGATGCACGACTTGCTCAACAACCGTGAGATAGGGTGCGGCGGATTGCTCCCACTTAAGCACCACCACCGCGGCACGGGTAATAGCCCCCTCCTCTTCAAAGCCAATATCCACCCCCGCAATATGCTTCACCGGCTCGATGCGATCATTACTCTCCAATTGCGATGCTAACTCTTTCTGAAGAGCAATCGCCTGCTTAGGGGAGAGATTCCATTCGTGTAGCACTGCGTCCATGCTTGCTCCCTCAATGCGTATTAGTGGAAGAGTATTAATGGAAAGAGCGTTAATAGAAAAAGTGTTAATAGAAAAAAAGTTAACCGCTGCGCATAAAGGTAGCCAAAAAAAATCCCCCCATGCCAATAAGCATGGGGGGATGTTGCACGTTCAGTGCGAATTGCTAGGCGCTCATCGAGCGCCTAAATACTCGCTTAAGCGCGTTCGCGGCGACGAACCGGCGCGTCACCATCGTCACGACGACGGCGTGGTGCACGCTCAGGGGCGCTATCTTCGCTAATTTCTAGCGGACGACCGGCCACGCGGGCACGGGCCATTTTCGCCAGAATAGTGGAAGGCAGGCCACTGGGTAGTTCAACTACCGAGAAAGCGTTGCGGATATCGATACGACCGATACGCGCACCTTCAATACCGCCTTCGTTTGCCAGTGCGCCAACCAGTTGACCTGGCTTCACGCCATCTTTATGGCCAACGGAAACGCGGTAGCGGGTCATGCCTTCGCTAGGCGCGCTTGAACGCTCACGACGAGCCCCCGGCTTACCAGCCGGTGCGCCGTCACGCATCGGCTTCTCTTTGCGCGGCGCCTGTAAGCGACCAATCGGTGCTTCATCAGCACGCGCCATGGCGGCAAACGCACAGGCTAGCTCGATGGCATCGTGGCCCTCTTCGACCAAGCGCTCAACCAGCGCACGCTGCTCTTCAGCGCCTTTGGTCAGCGCTGCAACAACGCGGTGATGGAACACTTCATCGCGATGGGCACGAATAGCGGCTTCGTCAGGCAGCGGCATTTCGGTCATTTTCTGCCCCGTTGCCTGCTCCATCCAGCCCACTTTGCGGCCTTCACGGAAGCCAGCGAAAGTAATCGCGATGCCGCTACGACCCGCACGGCCAGTACGACCGATACGGTGGGTGTAGGCTTCCGCATCCTGAGGCAGGTCGTAGTTAATAACGTGAGTGATACGCGCCACGTCAAGACCACGCGCGGCGACGTCTGTCGCAATCAGCACATCAACTTTGCCGCGCTTCAAGCGTGTAATGGTGCGCTCACGAAGGCTCTGATCGAGATCACCCGATAGGCCTGCCGCGTTAACACCACGGGCCGTTAGCTGTTCAACCAGCGTGGTACAGGCCGCACGGGTTCGCACAAACACGATGGCCCCATCAACTGGCTCAACTTCCAGAATACGTGCCAGGGCTTCAAGCTTTGCGCCACCATCAACGCGGACAATGCGCTGTTCGATGTTTTCGCCGGTGGTCGTACGCGACTCAATCGCCACCTTAACCGGGTCAACAAGATAACGGTTAACAATGCGCTCGATTTCTGCCGGCAACGTCGCCGAGAAGAACACGCGCTGTGCATTTTTAGGGGTATCGGCAACCACGCGTTTTACGTCGTCGATAAAGCCCATGCGCAGCATTTCATCGGCTTCATCCAGCACGAGCGCTGAAAGGCCGTCAAGTTTCAAGCTGCCACGATCAAGGTGATCGATGATGCGGCCAGGGGTGCCAACGATAATTTGGGCACCACGTTTTAGCGCACCTAACTGCTCACGGTACTCTTGACCACCACATAGGATCGCAACTTCAAGACCCTTAAGGTTTTGGCCATACTTACTGAACGAAGCCGCAACCTGCTGAGCAAGCTCACGGGTCGGAGCCATAACCAATACTTGAGGCTCGCGACGGGTAAGTTCTAAACGCGATAACAATGGCAGTGCAAACGCAGCGGTTTTGCCGGTACCGGTTTGTGCTTGGCCCAGCATATCGCGGCCTTCCAACAACGCAGGAATAGTCTGCGCCTGGATGGGCGAAGGAATTTCGTAGCCTTGTGCTTCAACAGCAGAGAGAACGGCAGGCAACAGAGCAAGATCGCCGAAGCTCGGCGAAGCGACAGAAGTCGAGGTCATTAATCACACCTTGGTAGGCCGGCTTTACCGGCAAAAAACATCGTAAGCGTCTCTGACTCTGGAATCGATGCGCGTTAAAAAACGCAACAAAAAAACAGGCTCCGCGTAAGCGGATATCGTCATAAGTGGAGTCGGAGACGCCGGTCGCACCTAGCATCCGGTCAGCAAACACCGCTATTTGCGGGCCAACCGTTGTGGCGACCTTCTGCGCCGATTTCACCCGTTTGGTGAAATACTGGAGGCGCGCCATCTTCACAGCAATGAACATCTGCAGTTAGCAAGATGTTCCCGCAAGCGCAGTTACGTACAAATTAAAAACTACGTAAATGAACGCTTATCGTCATGATGGAGGGGTCAACACATGCGAGGAGCGCGCATGCTAACACTGCAAGCAGCTCCTGACTAGTGTTTTTATATTAACTGTTATTAAAATCGAGACTTGCACATATTCGCTGTTCGTCTAACCTGAAAGTTGCTTAGGCATGTTCAACAACTTCAAGGAGCGATGAGATGAACTGGGATCAAATCGAAGGTAAATGGAAAGAAGTTAAAGGTAAAGCACGTACAAGCTGGGGTGATCTCACTGATGATGAGCTTGACCAAATTGGTGGTCGCAAAGATCAGCTGGTAGGTAAACTCCAACAAAAGTACGGCCTTCAGAAAGAAGAGGCTGAAAAGCGTGCCGACGATTGGGCCGACAGCCTGTAAGCGCTGAAGCTGAAACGGCTCTGATTAATAGCCCTAATTAACAGCTCTGATGGAAGCCATGCTTTAACCAGCATCGCCATAAGTAATACCCCGTAGCCACATGGAGAGAAGCTATGCGTAAATCTATTTTAACCACCGCCGTAAGCACCGTTCTACTGGGCAGCCTTGCCTTTGGCGCACAGGCTTCAGACCAGCCCCAAGGCATGTACTCCGCAGATGACATATTGGATGCTGAGGTTTATTTTGCTGATGGCTCTGGCGAAGAAATCGGCGAGGTTGACGACATCCTTTTCGATGATGATATGCGCATCACCGCGCTGGTCATTGAGAGCGGTACCGTCCTTGGTCTTGGAGGCCGAGAGATTGTAGTAGGTACTGATTATTTCACTCTTGAAACACACACCGAAGGTGATGGCGACACTGAGCATCGCGTTATGCTCAACGCCACGTCAGAAGAAGTGGAGTCCTTCCCTACTTATGATCGCGACTGGTGGGAACAGACCAGAGCCAACGCACGTGACGCATGGGAAACAACCCGCGATGGCGCCCAGAGCGCTTGGCAGTCCACCCGTGATGCGGTAAATCAGGATTAAGGAGCTCCCTCCTCCTTAGAAAGGTTAGTAAGACCTTTAAGCACCAGCAAAAAGGCCACCCGTTTTGGGTGGCCCTTTTGCTATTTAACAACGCCTATAGGCATAGATTACCCGTGGCGGCGGATGCCCTGCCCTGGAAGCCGCTCCCGATCATGGGGGCGCTCAAAATCGAGCAGCGGGCCAGCGGGCACAATGCGAGTTGGGTTGATGGTGTCGTGGCTGTAATAGTAGTGGCGCTTGATATGATCCATGTTGACCGTTTCCGCCACGCCTGGCCATTGATAAAGCTCGCGCACATAGTTAGCCAAACTAGGATAGTCTTCAATACGGTTGAAGTTACACTTGAAGTGGCCGTAATAGACAGCATCAAAGCGGATTAACGTGGTAAAGAGCCGAATATCAGCTTCGGTCAGCCACTCACCGGCGAGATAGCGATGCTCGCTCAGCCGCTTTTCGATGCGCTCCAAGGATTCAAACAGCGCGTGCACGTGCTTTTCATACACGCCCTGCTCTGTGGCAAAACCTGACTTGTACACACCGTTATTAATATGCTCGTAGACATCATCATTGACCTCATCAATAACGCTGCGAAGATCTTCCGGGTAAAAATCTAAATCGTTGCCGGTTAGCGCATCAAATCCACGATTAAGCATACGTAACAGGTCAGCCGACTCGTTATTGACGATCGCGCTGCGCTTTTTATCCCATAGGACAGGCACCGTCACTCGCCCGGTATAGTTTGGGTCGGTCAGCGTATAAAGCTGATGATGGTATTCTGCGTTATTAATCGGGTCGCCACTGGCGCCCTCATCTTGGTGATACGTCCAGCCTTTATCGAGCATTAATGGGCTAACATGAGAAACACCAATCAGCCCTTCAAGGCCTTTCAGCTTACGCATAATCAGCGTGCGGTGTGCCCATGGGCAAGCTAACGACACATAAAGATGATAGCGGTCTGGCTCCGCCGGGTAGCTCTGCCCAGCACCTTCCGGGGAGCTTCCTACCCAGTCGCGCAACTGGGCAGATTCGCGCACAAATTCGCCGCCGTGCTTTTTGGTGTCATACCACTGATCAACCCATTCGCCGTTAACAAGTAATCCCATCGAGGCTCTCCAGAAGTGAACGTATATTAAATGCAGCTTGCATTTAGCATACGCTCGCCCCCTGTATGCTCAAGCGGATGTTTTACGGCGTTTCATTCGAGGGAATCGAATCGTTAGGGCACTCCTCGTTGACCGCCTGCTTCAGCGCTTGCGCCATCGCGTGGGCGGCTGGGCCAGCCCGATCCCGGTCTCGAAAAATCATCTGCACCGGCACTTCACGAATACTACCTGCCGCAAGCGGCAGCCGTTTTAACTGCCCACTCCTAAGATCATCCACAATGCGGGTTTCAGGCATCCAAGCAAAACCCAGCCCTCGCTTAAGCATATCCAGTGAGGTATTAAGATGGCTCACTGTCCAGCGCTGCTCGGCTTTTAACCATCCTGCGTTCGTTGATTGACGCAACGCGGAGTCACGCACGACCAGTTGACGGTGCTGTGATAAATCGCGTAAATCCAGCGGGCGCCCTAGCTGATGAAGCGGGTGCTTTGGGTGAGCCACGGCCACAAATCGCACGAATGCCAAGGGCTCTCCTAAAAAACCCTGCGCTTCTATGCCCGATACGACCAAGTCAGCCCGGCCATCGTAGAGCATCTCGATCCCCCCATTGAGGACGCTTTCATGTAGCTGAACACGAACCTGGGGATAGGTTTCTGAAAAGCGCTCAAGCGCTTTGGCTTGAGCAGCCGCTGGAAAAACCTGATCAATAGCCACGACGACTTCGGCTTCCAAGCCAGCCGCTAACCGCGATGCCACATCTTCAAGTGTGTCAGCGCTTTCGATTAACTGGCGCGCGCGGCGCAGCAGTAACTCACCCGCCTCTGTAAGGCGAACCTGCCTACCCACAGGCTCTAATACCTGTACACCTAGCTGCTCTTCTAATTTATGTACTGCATGGTTAAGCGTTGAAGGGCTTTTATGAACGGCTTCTGCCGCACGCGCAAACCCACCATGATCAACCACAGCGGCCAGCATCTGCCATTGTGCAAGTGTTACCCGAGACATTTCGATTTCCTCGACGCTAGACAGCGAAATAATCCGCTTAATCTTCGAAAAAACCGTACTAGAATGCCAGGAAATTAAAAAAAGTACCTGCTTGAAAAAAATTATCGCCAATCGGTCAAGTAACAGAAGAGACAACAATCCTGGGCATTAATAAATACGCCTTTAACGTCCAGCGTCGTCCTGGTCTGGAAAATAATGTAAAACTGACCATTTAGTGCGCCTGCTAATTGGTTACTTTTGTTAGCAAACAGTGTTCAAAAATTGTAATTTCTGCTTAATACTTTCGCATTTTGCCGGAAGTATATTTTGTGGATAGATATACAGTCTATTCACCCCAACCTCGTTGGGGTATGGTTCTCGGGCTTATTCACTTTTATGTTACTTTTTTTACACGAATCTGGCGGTCCATTTACCCATGTTGCGAATCCTTCATTCGCTGCCCCGCACGCATAAATTATTACTGTTACCCGTGGCCACTATGGTCACTGTGCTGGGCACACAAAAGCTAATAACGACTTACAATGACTTGAACCAGCCTAACACCCCACTGGAGAGCGTATTAGTTCCGCTGCCCAGTGATTCTGCGCCGGGCGTACCATCGCTACGCCAAGAGAGAGCACCCGTTGCAGAAGCGATCGGCCGCGCCTCCCGCGCAATCGACGCGACCCGAGACCACATCCCGCTGAGCGACTTAGCCGCTACAGAAATTATCGACCTAGATATAGATCTGAACGTAATTGCTAGCGCTGAGGCATCGACGACCAGTGAAAGCCCCATGGCTAAATTGGATGACGGCGCTCTGCATATGGCTGTTGTACTAGGCACGCTGTCTAGTGGCATGCTCAATATCGACGCCTCTTCAGTCGAAATCGCTGATGCTACTTCCTACGAAGACTACGGCTTATTTGATGATATCTCTTTCCTCGAGTTCGAATTAGCAGCAGAAGAGCCCTTCGTTCCTGAGTGGAAAACGCACATTGTTGAGTCTGGTGAAACCTTCGCAGTACTCGCGCAAAATAAGCTAGGTCTTGGATATAGCGAAGTGCTAGCGCTGCTTGAGGATTTGCCCGACCCACGCATGCTAACTCACTGGCGCGCAGGTAATAGCTTCGATTATCAGCTGGACGAAAATCAGCGCCTGCTTTCACTACGCATGATGAAAAACGCCCGCGACGGCGTCTTATTAGAGCGTGAAGAAGAGCAGTACGCCGTTACCACAATCGAGCGCCAGGGCGAGCCTGTGCAGCGCCTCTACGCGGGCAGCGTAAGCGGTAGCTTTGCGCGCTCCGCTCAGGCAACCGGCCTAACCAGCAGTTCCGTTACCGAGCTTACTCGGTTGCTTGAAAAGAAACTCGATTTTCGTCGTGATAGCCGCCGGGGCGACCGTTTCCAGGTGCTCGTTGAGTCGGACATGATCGGCGGAGAAACGCTCGACTCCCGCGTACTGGCCGTTAAATACGACGGCGAGCGTATGGATTTAACGGTCGTGCGTAACGCCACCGACAATAATTTTTATACGCCGGAAGGCAACAGCCTGGATCCAGCTTTCGCCCGTTATCCGTTTGAAGGCAACTATCGCCTTAGCTCCCACTTTAACCCTCGCCGCTTGCACCCGGTGACTGGTCGCGTTAGCCCTCATAATGGAACCGACTTTGCGATGCCAATTGGCACGCCAATCATTGCACCTGCAAACGGTCGAGTTGAGCGCGTAGGCAACCACCACGCCGCAGGCCGCTATATTGTGGTTCGCCATGACAACGGATACCGGACACGTTATTTACACCTGTCTCGACCTCTCGTCAGCCAAGGTGAGCGTGTAGAAATGGGTGAGCGTATCGCCCTTTCCGGCAACACTGGGCGTAGCACCGGCCCTCACCTTCACTACGAAGTCATCGTCAATAATACGCCGGTTAACGCCATGACCGTGGACCTGCCTGAGAACACTAGCCTAAGCGGTGATACGCTGATTGCGTTCCAGCGCCACGCTGAGCCGGTACTTGCAGCACTTGAAAGTGGCGAGACAGGCCCCGTTAACGTAGCCGGTTACCAGCGTGAAGAGAGTAGCCAATAAGCAACTGGTGTATAAATAGCTAGCATAAACGCCGCCCCTAGTGGGCGGCGTTTATGGTTTATAGCGGGTAAAACTACTGGCTCTCGTCACGTCATAACCTGAGACACGAAGTAACGCGATATTAAGAAGCACTAGCTAGTTTTCGCCAAAGCACTGAGTAACAGCGCATCCCGGCGGTAAATATCATCACGAAATTCCACCTCCCCCTGGGCATTTGGCCAAGCCGTGAGATAGTGCAACGCGACCGGGATACGCTGTGGCAGATTAACATTACGGTCACTGGCGCTACTGTTCATCAGCGAAGAGAGCTGGTGACGGCTGCCGCTGTCCTGCAGCAACATTTGCGCAAACTCTAACACGCCCTCCACCCGCACACAGCCAGAGCTGAGCGCCCGCTGCTGCCGCTGAAACAAGCCTGTCGCCGGTGTATCGTGAAGGTAAATCATATCGTTATTTGGGAAGCGGACCACCACGCGGCCAAGGGGATTAGATCGACCTGCCACTTGGCGCAGCATAACGCCGCCTGGGCGCTGCCAATCAATGGTATCTGCATCTAGGCGCTCGCCACTATGGCTTAATACCTGAATATTCTGCTGCGCTAAATAGCTGGGATCCTGCCGCACCCGGGGCAAGACATCTTCACGCATAATGGTCGGGGGAATTGTCCAGCTAGGGTTAACCGTTAAGTGGCTTATAGAAGAGTGAATAATGGGCGTTTCACGCCGCGGGGTACCTACCACTACCCGGGCATCCCAGCGCTCGCCGTTAGGCCGGAGGTAGTGCAGACGGTAGCCAGCAATGTCTACCCACACCTGCGGCTCGGACGTGAGGTTTGTCCCAATCCAACGCGCCCGCTCTAAATTCACCCGCAATTGATCAATCCGTGAGCCCACCGGTGTGTTCAGGGCTAAGCGTGTTTGCTCGCCCACAATGCCATCGGCTTGCAGCTGGTGACGTCGCTGGAAGCGTTTAACGGCGCTTTCAAGCTCAGCATCAAAGTGGCGGGGGTCACGAACGGAAGACTGAACCCCAATCATGGGATACGCACTGCTATCAGCAGCCAATAAGCCAGCATCTCCCCATAGCGCCAGCCGCTGGCGCAGTACGGCCACATCGTCACCTGTATCATCTCGGCGCAACGACGTTTCTCTACCGGCTAAATGGGGGGCACTGCCTTGGGATTCGAGATGGCGATACTGGCTTAGCATCTCGCGGAGCTGAGCATATGCGGGGGTGGTGGGACGGGCTAAAGTGAGGGCACGCTCTATGTCACTGTCCTCAACCGCGTGTACAACACGCAGCATGGAGTAACGGTTTTCCGGACGCGGCAGTTCCCAGTTGGTTTCCATATCACGCGGGTCTACCTTGCCACGACCAAGGTGATCTAACGCTAGAAGAAGTGACTGGGTCGCCTTGAGTTCAAACCTCGCCTGGGCCGACTCTCCCGCTTGCTGGCTAAAGTGAAAATCGTCGAGCAACGTATGCGCAGCGTAATCTCTGGGGGTTAAGCCATCACTTTCAAGGCTATTTAGCGCACTGACTAATGCCTCAACGGCCGCTTTTGTTTGCCACGCAGGCTCGCCCTCTTTGTGTTGATAGAACGCCGCCACAGGTAGGCGGTGACTGGTTTCAGCTAACTGCTGCGCCAATGCTTGCTGCAGCGGTGCATTACCTGATGATGCATAAGCAGTGGTGAGCGCGTAAGGCGATTGGGTTAGCGCCAAACATAGCGCTGCGCCCATCGCCCATCGTCTTAGTAGCGGCTTCTCGTTCATCACCCCTCCTTGCGTTACTATGCTGAATCGCTATACCTGTAGATCCCGGTCGGTACGCTTAACTTTATAATAGCTGCTTACTTACATTCATCCCGTTATCTATTCCAGGATTACGCTCTATGTTACCTCGCTCATGTCTTTCTACTACGCTGTTTTCCTTGCCCGTTTTGCTATTTAGCCTGCCCCTTCAAGCAGCCAGCTTTTTGGCTCAGGTAGCGTCTGCACCACCGCACGGGGTGTCCACCTTGCATCATCAGTTACTGCAGCTAGCCCCCACCGCCACCCCTGAAGCGCTGCGGCTTGCAGCACAAGCGCTAAGCTGCGCAGAGCCGTCTGCTGAACGCTTAGCAGTGATTGATTACTCGCTGCCCTCCACCGAACCACGCATGTGGGTCTTCGACCTCCACCAGCATGCGCTGCTGTTTGAAGAGCTGGTTTCTCATGGGCAAGGCTCAGGGGATGCGGTAGCAGAGGTCTTTTCCAACACGCCAGAGAGCCACCAGTCCAGCATTGGCCTCTTTCGCACCATGAACAGCTACTATGGGCGCAATGGCTACTCGCTGCGTCTTGACGGTTTGGAAGCCAACGTCAATAACCTCGCCTTTGAGCGAGCTATTGTGATCCATGGTGCCAATTACGTCAGCGAGGACTTTATTGAGCAAACAGGTCGGCTAGGTCGTAGCCAAGGCTGCCCCGCCGTACGCGAAGAGATTACCTACCCGCTTATCGACAGCCTGAAAGAGAATCAGTATGTGTTCGCTTATTATCCCGATGAAGAGTGGCTCGCTACCTCAGCTTACCTTCGCTGCACCACCGAGCACCCGCAGCTGGCGCAGCGTTAATCACAAATAAGACGGTGCTAACAGCTGAGATACCTGTACAGCGCTTCCCACTATACAACTAAACAGCGGCTGAATTTGCTCATTAACCCAAGTTAAACCAAGCAAGCAATAAAACACTCTGCAATAATTTGTGACAAAACAGCACAAACATATTTCTACTTTGCAGGTGTGGTCATGTTTGCTTTTATGCGTCCCTATCAAACCATTCGCCGTTTAGAGCAGGAAGTCACTGACCTCCAAGGGCAGTTGGATGCCGAAAGAGTATCCCACAGCTGCCGTGCCCTTAGTTTAATGACCCCGGTTGAGTCATTGAGCATGCTTCAAGCTAAAGGAGCGGATATGCTGGCGTCTATCAGCCAGGGCATGGAGGCTCACGCGGGTCAACTGGCGGCTGAGCGGGCCACTCTGGCCGATATGTTTACGCGCCTGCATCACGCCGAATACACCGCACAAATGCTGAAGTTCCAGTGTCATTGCCAGCCCTCAGCCTCACCTTCAACAGGCTCGGTTACCACTAAACCGGCGCTGCACGATATTCGTCAACTCAGCGTTACACTAGCGCGCAGTGCAGGCCACACAAGGGCATTGGCGATGAGCGCGGCTCTTGAGGTTGCCCACTCCGACTCCCCATCACCTAGCATGGCTGCCGTTGTGCAAGATATGGAGCGGTTGGCCGAATATACCCAGCGGTTATCCCGACAACTAGACCAGTGCGCTGAACAGATCGCCACCCAACTACAACAAGATACCGAAGCAGCAGCCCAACAGTGCCAGGTCACCCAAACGTTAACCCAAGCAGCGCAAGAGGCCGAGCAGGTTATAGAGCAGTTAACCGACCAAGCACGTCATATGTATAAGGTTATTCACCACAGCACCACAACAGCGTGCTTGCACGCTGCAAAACTTGAGCACGCTGCCTGGAAAAGCCGCTTGTATAAGCAGCTGCTTTCGGCACAGCTCGATGAAACAATCGAAGATCACCAACACTGCACCCTTGGCCAGTGGTACTACCTGGGCGATGGAAAACGCTACCAAAAGACCGCCGCTTACCGTGCCTTAGCCGGCCCCCATCGCCGCTTCCATGAAAGTGGCTTAGAAGCACTACGCTTTGCTCGACAAGGCGACCATACCGGACAGTTGGCATCGCTTGCCCTGATGGAAGAAGCGAGCCTTCAATTAGTACAGCAGCTAGACCAGCTAATTGAGTATGCAGTGTATGAAGTGCCGCTTGCCACGGGCTATCGCTCCCCCCTAGCCGATGCTCCTTGAAACCTCATTACCTGCTGAGTGCGCATAGCATTGGCATTTGTGCCATGCTGAAGACGTAATAATCTTCCCAAACACATTCAGTAAGAGGCTATATAGTGCAGATCAAAAAGCTAGATCTTGCCTTGCAAGGAGGCGGCTCCCACGGTGCTTACACCTGGGGTGTTATTGACCGCCTGTTAGAGGATGACCGCATTGAAATCGAGGGTATTAGTGGCACCAGCGCAGGCGCCATGAATGGTGTCGTAATGGCCGACGCCCTCACCCGTGGTGATAAAGAGACAGCGCGTAAAGCGCTCCGCGATTTTTGGCAGGCTGTTAGTCGTGCTGGCATGTCAAGCCCCATCCGCCGCTCCCCATTAGATGTACTCACTGGCAACTGGAGCCTAGATCACTCGCCTGGCTACATTGCAATGGATCTCATGAGCCGTCTGGTTTCGCCTTACCAATTTAACCCACTCAATATCAATCCACTGCGGGACATTGTGGCTGAGCACATCGATTTTGAGCGTGTCCGACGCTGCGAAAAGCTCAAATTATTTGTTGCCGCAACCAATGTACGCACGGGTAAACAGCGCGTGTTCCGGCGTGAAGAGATGAGCGTCGACGCCGTGATGGCGTCTGCCTGCCTCCCCTTTGTTTTTCAAGCAGTAGAAATAGACGGTGAAGCGTACTGGGATGGCGGTTACATGGGTAATCCAGCGCTTTTTCCATTAATGGAAGAGTGTAGTGCACGGGATATCATGCTGGTGCAGATTAACCCCATAAGCCGAGACGATGTTCCCACATCTGCTTCAGCTATTATGAATCGACTCAATGAAATCACCTTTAATGCGTCGCTAATAAAAGAGATCCGCATGATTGCGCTACTGAAAAGCGCTTTGGAAGAGCAAGGTATCCAGAATAGCTATCAGCAGGCACTGTTTCATCGTATTAGCGGCGAACACGCATTAGAAGCCCTTTCCGTATCCAGCAAAATGAACTCTGAGTGGGCTTTCCTCTGCCACCTGTTTGAACAGGGTCGTGACGCTGCCGATCGCTGGCTTGCTGAACACTTTGAGGCATTGGGTAATTACTCATCGCTGGATATCGACGCTGTGTACCTGAACGAATAAATGGCACTAGCGTGTTGCAAACGTCGCTGACTCCGCCCCACCGTGGGGCAGAAACCGTTTTTTATGCTTACAAAAATAACGTTATTTTCAACCCAACTTAAAAAAACAACTACAACCAATTGTTTTGATTAATAAAAGTAACATTTGGCGGATTAATTGCTTTTCCTACCACTAATGGTGGTAGGCGTGGACCAGGCCCAGTGGGTACGAGTGCGTCGAACCTGACCTTCAAAGAAGAAGGCATGTTCTCGTCAATTACGTAGCGTCTTTTAGAGAAGCGCTTCACGTGTTGGCAAACTCGCTCTAACCCCAGAGAGGCCTTCCATGGATATTCGCAATAAAGCCAACCGAATTCGGCTGCTAAATTTCTCTACGCCGCAAATGCGCGCATTTCACTTTTCATGGTTCGCCTTCCATATCTGCTTTTTCGGCTGGTTTGGTATCGCCCCCCTCATGGCGGTCGTTCGAGAAGACCTATCGCTCACTCAAACCCAAATCGGCAATACCATTATTGCATCAGTCGCCATTACCGTGATTGTGCGCCTACTGATTGGCGTACTGTGCGACAAGTTAGGGCCACGTAAAACCTACACCGGGCTACTTCTGCTGGGCTCGATCCCCGTGATGGGCATTGGTTTTGCCAACAGTTTCGAAACGTTCCTGTTAGCCCGCTTGGCCATTGGCGCTATCGGTGCCTCGTTTGTTATTACCCAGTACCACACCACCATGATGTTTGCGCCTAATGTAGTGGGTACCGCCAATGCCACTAGCGCGGGATGGGGCAACTTAGGGGGTGGCACGACCCAAATTCTGATGCCACTGATATTCGCCGGCCTTTTAATGCTTGGCGTGAGCGAAACACTGGGATGGCGGCTTGCCATGGTGGTACCCGGCGTTGTGATGTTTTGCACCGGCATCGGCTACTGGCTTTTCACGCAAGATGCGCCGAACGGCAACTTTGACGCGCTACGCGCCCGGGGCGAGCTCCCCGAAGCCACGGGGGAAAACGGCGCAACTCAGAGCTTTTTAGCCGCGGCGAAAGATATTCGAGTATGGGCGTTATTTGTTGTCTACGGACTCTGTTTTGGGGTTGAGCTGACCATCAATAATATCGCGGCCATCTACTTCTTTGACCACTTCGATTTAACCCTTGCCACGGCGGGCATGATTGCTGGGCTTTTTGGCCTGATGAATATCTTCGCTCGCACCTTGGGTGGCATCTTTTCCGACTTATTTGCTAAACACGCAGGGTTGAAAGGCCGGGTACGCTGGTTATTCATTGCCTTAATTTGCGAAGGTATCGCGCTAATTGCCTTTTCACAAATGCACATATTAAGCCTAGCCATAGGCATCATGCTGGTGTTCAGCCTGTTTGTGCAGATGGCCGAAGGGGCCACTTACGGGGTAGTACCGTTTATCAATAAGAAAGCGCTAGGCGCTGTGGCGGGCATTGTGGGCGCAGGCGGTAATGTGGGCGCTGTTTGCGCTGCTTTTCTCTTTCGCAACGAAAATATCAGCTACCAACAAGGGCTTTTTTACCTAGGCCTTACCGTGTTAGTACTCGCCTCTTGCGTACTGCTGGTACGCTTTAGCGATGCTACGGAAGCTAAAGAGGCGCAGGCCTACCGTGACGCGGTAGGTGAAGAAACCGGCGCAGACGCCCTTTCACTGCGTTAACGTTCCCCCCGCAGCTTAGCTGCGGGGCAATTTATGTCAGGCGGCGAGCAACAAGGAAACCGTTATGTCTTCAGCCCAACAGTTACTCTTAACCGCCCTGCGTTGCGATATCGACAACCTGCGCCACTTGGCGACCACCTCAGACATCGTCGGTGATATTAGCCGGTTTATTCACGTCCTTCAGCGCGAACGAGGCGCCTCAACCATCTACCTCGTCTCAAAGGGAAAGCGCTTCAAAACCCGGCGCATGGCGTATTTGCAAGAGAGCCAAGAAGCTGAGATCTTAATGCGCCAGCGGCTTGAGGCCCTCAGTCACGAGGCCAAACCGCAAGCGGCCGCTCGTCTGCTTAGACGAATTGCAACGGTGTGGCTCGCACTCGACGAGCTTGAAACCTTGCGCTGCGCCATTGATACGTTTGCCATCACCCCCGACTCCGCTACCCAGGCCTTTAACCACTTAATTAGCGGCTTGCTCGCGATTGTGTTTGAAGCTGCAGACACTGCAGCAGACGTAGATGTTACCAAAGCGCTAGTGGCCATATTTCACTTAATGCAGGGGAAGGAGCTGGCAGGCCAAGAGCGAGCATGCGGCGCCTACGGTTTTACCCATGGACATTTTGATAAGGCCCATCGCGAGCTACTGAATCAGCTGGTGCATGATCAACAGCGCTGCTTCAATACTTTTGTAGAATTTGCCAATGCCGAGGCCCAGCTTCTCTGGCAAGAAGCGATGTCGACACGCGCGCTTTGTGGCATTAATCAGCTTCGCGATATTGCCTGCCAGCGCATCCGCCCTTCAAATAATGAAACGGCACCGCTGGGTGAAACCTGGTACGCATTGACAACGCTACGTATCGACACGATTAAGGAGATTGAGAATAGCCTCAACCAACAGTTAACCATTCTATGCCACCGCAAAATCGAACAGGCACAGGCTACCCTTGAACAGCTTAAAGCACAGCCTTGCCAGCACACTCCTGCCCCTTGTGAGCAGCTGCTAGCGTTAAACGACACCTACCCTTTAGGAGAGCTTACCGCCAGTGCATTAACCTCACCGCTTGGACGTTCGTTAATTGAACTAACCCATGCCCATTCACGCCGCTTACAAGGCCTTAGCGATGAGCTGGAAAACACCCGTAAAGCCTTACGTGAACGCAAACTGATTGAGCGGGCCAAAGGGCTCATTATGGCTCATCAGGAAATGACTGAAGAGGAGGCATACCGTTTTCTGCGTAAAACATCAATGGATCAAAGCAAAAGTATGGCCGACATGGCGCAATCAATTCTCGACCTTTCTATCGTGCTGACGCGAAAACCGGAAACCCGCACGCGCTGATGGCAAGGGCCCGCACTATTTGCAAGATTAGCGCTCATTGACCATTCTAATTATTCAGGCATGAAGCAGCCCATTACTTGAATGAACAAGGAGCGCCCCCAATGCGTCACCGCGTACTTTTGATCACAGGTGCCTCAAGCGGCATCGGTGCTGCTACCGCACGCGCAGCCGCACGTGAAGGTTACAAACTCGTACTTGTCGCCCGTTCAACCACTAAGTTAACAGCACTCGCTGAAGAGCTAGGCCCAGAAAAAGTCCTTACCTGCGAAGTGGATGTCACCGACATGGCCCAGCAGCAGGCGATGGTAGAGCAAGCCATTGAGACCTTTGGTCGGCTGGATGCCGTTTTTGCCAATGCCGGACGCGGCGGTTCTACCGGCGGCTTTAGCGGTGCTGATCACACTGCATGGCAACAGATGATCATGACTAACATCTACGGCGTAGGGCTAACCCTGCAAGCCTGCCTACCCGAGCTAAAACGCTGCAAGGGACACGTGCTTTTAACCGGTTCAGCAGCGGGACGCACCACCATTCCTGGCTCTATGTATAGCGCGACCAAATGGGCTGTTACAGGCATTGGTTACAACTTACGTGAGGAGCTGCGCGGCACTGGCATGCGCGTCACGTTGATAGAGCCAGGAATGGTGAATACGCCATTTTTCGATGAGCCACCTGAATATTCCCTTGAAGACCGTGATATTGCCAATGCCGTGGTTTATGCCCTCTCCCAGCCCGCCCATGTAGATGTTAACGAGATACTTATTCGCCCCACGCCGCCAATGGAATAAGTCGCTCGAACGCTTATGACTTGTAATTGCCTGCAAATGCCCACATAACGCTCTATTACCAAGCGTGCTAATTAGTTTAGCGCGCCACACGTTCCGTCTTGCAGGTGACCCATGAGCCAACTCGCTACCACTGCACTTTCTGTGCTGGATTTAGCGCCCATTCGTCAAGGCGGCAACGCCGCTGAAACGTTCGATAACAGCATTGCCTTGGCGCAGCGAGCAGAGCAACTTGGCTATACCCGCTACTGGCTGGCTGAGCACCACAATATCGCGGGCATCGCCAGCGCTGCCACCGCCGTCCTGATTGGTCACGTTGCTGGGCAGACCTCAGCCATTCGCGTTGGTAGCGGCGGTATCATGCTGCCTAACCACCCGCCGCTGGTGATTGCGGAGCAGTTTGGCACGCTCGAAACGCTCTACCCCGGCCGTATTGATTTAGGCTTAGGCCGTGCCCCTGGCTCTGATGGCGCAACCATGCAGGCCATGCGCAGGAATGCTCACGCGGGGGTCGATGATTTTCCACAGCTGCTTAATGAGCTACGCAGCTATTTAGGCGATGCAGACCCTCATCAACGCGTAAAAGCCGTTCCAGGCCAAGGCACTCACGTACCCATCTGGCTACTCGGCTCTAGTGGCTATAGCGCACAGTTGGCCGCTAAACTAGGGCTACCCTTTGCCTTTGCGGCCCAATTTGCGCCGGGCTACTTATTTGAAGCACTGCGGCTCTATCGCGACAACTTCCGCCCTTCTGAACACCTAAGTAAACCGCATGCCATGGTGGGCCTACCTGTTATGGCGGCTGAAAGCGATGCGATGGCGCATTACCTAGCCACCACCGCGCAGCAGAAGTTTCTTAACCTTATCCGCGGCAAGCCTACGCAGTCGCTGCCACCGGTTGAGCAGCTAGACTGGTCACCGGTTGAGCAGGCTCAGGTCAGCCAGTTTTTAGGCGCAGCCATTATTGGTGGGCCAGCGACGGTTAAAGCAGAGCTTGAAGAATTCCAAGCACGCACTGGCGCGGATGAACTCATGATTAATAGCGACTTTTACGATCATAAAGAACGCTTGCGCAGCTATGAAATCGTTGCGGACGTAGCCCGCTAAGCGGCTATTCTTAACGCGCCCGCGCCCTACCCTTTGGCAATCAGAAAGGCACCTGCCGCCACCATAAGCGAGCCTGCGGTCCGGTTGGTGCCTCTTTGAGCACGCTCTGACTGAAAGAACCGTCGA
Organism: Halomonas sp. GFAJ-1; assembly: GCF_000236625.2. Taxonomy (NCBI): domain Bacteria; kingdom Pseudomonadati; phylum Pseudomonadota; class Gammaproteobacteria; order Oceanospirillales; family Halomonadaceae; genus Halomonas; species Halomonas sp. GFAJ-1. The sequence continues at coordinate 61,517 of NZ_AHBC01000004.1, read as the reverse complement.
GCAGAGGAGGCAAACGAGGCCACCAGCATTAAGCCCATCATTAACCCTACTAACGTTAAGCCCACTACGAGGAACATATCACTTCGGTTAAGCACGGTGAGATCAATAAAGGTGGGTAAGAACGCAATATAAAATAGAATTACTTTTGGGTTAGACGCCGAAATTAAGAAGCCTTGCATAAAGCTCTTGAGAATATCGCGGGTAGACACGCTATTGTCATAGTGGGCCGACGCTAACGCATTGTTCGTCACCTCAGCTGTCCACATCTGCCAGCCAAGATAAAACAGATAAGCAGCCCCCACATAACGCAACAGGGTGAACGCCTCACCCCAGTTTTCGGCCAACGCTGCCAAGCCATAAAACGCCAGTAGCAGATAAATAATGTCACTTGCCGTCATGCCAAGCGCCAGCGGTATGCATGGTCGAGTGCCCGCAGCCATTCCCTTCGCCAACAGCGCAAAAATGCCGGGGCCTGGCGTGACCGCAAAAATAAAAATCGCTAAAAAATAGGTCAGTGCACTTTCTATTGTCATGATGGGGCCCTATAAACACATCAGAGTATACTAACGTACGCCATGCTTTTGTTATCTAGATAACCGTTTTACGGAAACACTGCCCATGCAATCTCACGCATTTACGCCAATGACCTCGGAAGACTTCAGTGAGTTTTGGCCAACATTTCAGGCCATTGTAGCGGCACAAGAAACCTACGCGATAGACCCTAACATCACGTATGAAAATGCTTTTACGTTATGGTGCCAAACACCGCTTTACAGCATCGCGGTTAAAGATGAGGAAAACCAACTGCTGGGCGCTTATTATTTAAAAGCCAATGCCGCAGGCCCCGGTAAACACATATGCAACTGTGGCTATATGGTGACGCCACAAGCACGCGGCAAAGGGGTTGCCAAAGTCATGTGCGAACACTCCCAAGCGTTGGCTGTAGAAGCGGGCTTCGAAGCCATGCAGTTTAATGCAGTAGTAGCCAGTAATCAGGTGGCTGTGAAGCTATGGCAGCGGTTAGGTTTTCATATTGTGGGCACGGTGCCCAACGCTTACCGCCACGCCACGCTGGGCTTGGTCGATACGCATGTGATGTATAAAACGCTGTCAGCCTCGGCTTACGCTTAACTGCCTTCCACGCCATCCAATGTGCGCGCTTGCACTGCCATAGCCTTTCCTTCCTCATTCGTACAAATACCAAAACTACGATAGGGTAAAACACATATACCGACTACTTCTTTTAGTGCCCTATGCCCATAAACCTTTCAGGCCTACAGCGCCTCTCTTGCTAAAAACATTAGTCAGCGTTTACTTACCCATATTGCTAAGCTGGCGCCCCTACCTGATGGGCAAACCGCACAGGTAGGATGCAGCTTAGGAGCCGCCATTTGGTCCCAACATGGTCATGCCATTAGCCAAGTATTTCAGCGGGCAGACGCCGCGCTTTATCAAGCCAAACACCAGGGAAAACATCTCCTTATCATTTATGAAGAGGCGCATTGAAACAACGCTGTAACGTCGCTTCGGCAGCAGTGCTGCCCATGGCGGTTAAGTGGGCAATATTACGCTCAGGGATCAGTGCCGTATCGCCATAAAAAGCGATCGCTTTTTCAACGCTTGCTTCGCGCAACAGGTGCACCATCGCATAGGGCGAGCGATTGGTGTAATTCGAAGCGTCTTCCGGTTCGGCATCAGCAAAGCAGTAATCTGGGTGAAACGTGGCTAACTGATAGATACCGTCATAGCCCTGCTCTTCTAGCAGGCTTTCCGCGAACTCAACGTAATCTAAGTAGTGGTCGAAATTTTTAAACAACGTGGGAAATACCAAGAGCGTGGTCTCGGTTTCAGGGTGCTCATTTAGCCACTCAATCTCAGCCACTAACTCTTCCAGGGCGACTTCCATTTTTTTTGAGCGCACGACTTCCACGCGGATACTGCCATTCTCTAACTCGCGCTTAGCAAAGGGACAAATATTGTGCTCCACAATAAAGCTGCGTACCCATGCCAACGTCTGTTCGATAATGGTGCTGTCTGTTACTTGCATGACGACTCATACCTTCGGTACTGAATTAAGGGCGAAATCTCTCAGATAAGGCGAGTTTACCTGGCAACCGCTGTCTTGGCTTTAGGCATGCTCTTGGTAACGTGCCAGCGCCACTTCATAAGACTTGTGAATATGGTCGTCCATTAGCGCTCGTGCGGCGGCTGCATCGCGTTGAAGCGCCAGCTCCACTAATTCATGGTGCTGATCATCCAGTGCTTGGCGGATGGTCGGCATTTTTGGCCCTAACCGCCGATAACGATCAAACTGGTCGTGTAACTGCTCAATAAAGCGCAGTAGCCACACCGAGCCACAGGGCGCCACTAGCGTTCGATGAAACTGAGTATGCAGGCGCTCCCACTCTTCCCCTTTATCCAGCGTAATATCCGCACGCTTTAGCCGATGGGCGGCAGCTAATAAATCTGCCTCCCATAGGGCATCCCCTTGGGCAATGGCACGCTCAAGCGCCATACCTTCAAGCTCGGTGCGCATCTGGGCAATATCATCCAGCTCATCACGGGAGAGCTTGGGCACTCTAAAGCCACGTTGATTCTCTTGCTCTAGCAAGCCATACGCCGCCAGTTTGTTGAGCGCTTCACGCAGCGGGCTAAGCCCTACTTGGTACTGCTCTTTTAGCGCATTAATCGCCAATTTTTCCCCTGCTTTAAAGCGCCCCCCCACCAAATCTCTGTGCAGTAGATCGTAAATGGGGCTAGATGCCTTACCGGTAGGGAGCTGGATATGCTTGTTCATGCCGGAGTCCTTTTGCGTGCCTTACGCAATGCATCGGTTAACGGAGATTCTTCATGTAGATGTTGACGCCTCTTACAAGGCTCACCTATATTCTATTTTAGACAAAATAATCGATTTTTTAACTTACAAACGATAAACAGGCATTTCGATGATTTCTGATGCAGCGTTTTTTCTCACACAGCTTCCTCTACAGGCACCTGGAAAATGAAGCAAACCGCACTTTTGTGGGCCTTTTTCCGCGTCGGGATTTTTGGCTTTGGCGGCGGCCCTTCCATGATACCGCTGGTACGTGCAGAAGTTGTAACACGCCATCAATGGCTCACCGATGAAGAATTTGCCGATGTACTGGCGATTGCGAACACCTTGCCTGGGCCTATTGCGACAAAAATGCCTGGATATATTGGTTATCGCGTAGCAGGAACCAGCGGCTGCGTCATTGCGGTACTCGCGACTATTTTTCCCATGGTGGTGGCCATGATTGTGATGTTAGGCATTTTTAGCCGCTACCGCGACGTAGGCTGGATACGGGGCATGGGGCAGGCCGTGATTCCGGTCGTCATGGTTATGATGGGACAGCTGACCTGGGATTTTTTCGACAAATCACAGGCAGCGCTAGGCTGGCTGGCAAGTGCTGTCATGGCAGTCGCTGCCGGTGCCATTATTTATTGGCTGGGCGTACACCCAGGCTGGGTGATTGGCGCCATTCTGCTAACAGCCCTGCTTCGGCCCACGCATAAAAAACCGGCGGAGGGCTCAGCATGATCTATTGGGAGCTGTTCTTAGCTTTTTTTATTCCCAACATTATTGGTTATGGCGGCGGCCCGGCGATTATTCCGCTTATTGAAGCGGAGGTGGTGGGTCGCTATGGCTGGATGTCAGCACAAGGCTTTGCCGAAACGCTGGCTCTCGGCAACGCGCTTCCCAGCCCAATTGCCACCAAAATGGCAGGCTATATCGGTTATGAAGTAGCAGGCATAGGCGGTGCGTTGATTGCCGTTGCGGCGACTGTCATTCCCTCACTATTACTGATGCTAGGGGCGCTTGGGTTGCTCTATCGCCATCGAGACTCCCCCCGGGTCAAACGGATGAGCCAATGGGTTCGCCCGGTCATCGCGATGATGATGGCGTGGTTAACCTTAGGCTTTTTACTCGAAAGCGTTACTACCAGTGGAGCCATACACACGCTGATTATCGGCATCGTAGCAGCAATTGCATTGATTCGCTTTAAAACGCATCCCGCCTTTGTGGTTATGGGTGCATTAGTTTACGGAGGGCTTTTTCTTTCTTGAACATCCACTAGCACATAAAAAGTATTAGCTGTACCAGAAACATACAATAAAGACCTTAAACAACACACAACGAATGGGCCTACTGATGAAATTAAAAGCTATATTTACCGCCACTACACTTGCAGCCTCAATGTTTCTCCCCATGTCACTTTTAGCGGCAGATGACTATCCCAATAAGCCGATCGAATTTATCGTACCGTGGGGGCCTGGTGGAGGCAGTGATCTATTAATGCGCATTGTCAGCAAACACCTTGAAGCAGAGTTTGAACAAGCAATACCCGTTATTAATATGCCCGGTGCTAGTGGCACAGTAGGCTTACGTGAAGCGTCACGCCGTGCCAATGATGGCTACACTATTACGCAAATACATGAGGGTTTATTAATTGCTCACCATTCAGGCGTTACTGAGCTTAATTGGGATGATTTTGATGTTGTTTCAATGATGACCAGTGATAACTCAGTCATCGTAGTAAACGCAGATACTGGCTGGGAAACGCTTGATGACATGCTTGAAGATGTTAAAGCAAGTCCTGGTGAGTACCGTATGGGGGTTACGCTAGGAGGCATCCCTCATCTATGGGCCGTACAGTTTGAGGAGTCTACTGATACGCAGTTCGGCTACGTAGGTTATGAAGGCACCGGCGAGCGTTTACGTGCACTCGCAGGCGGACATATTACCGCTGCTATTGAAGATTATTATTCTGCCCGAGCATTTGTTGAAAATGGCGACTTAAATGTGTTGGCAGCCGCAACCAATGAGCGTATTGAAGAACTACCTGACACTCCGACGCTTCAAGAGCTAGGTCATGACCTTGAGTTTTTGGTAACGCGAGGCATTGTAGTGCCTAAAGGCACGCCAGAATCAATTATTGAGAGGCTTGAAAGTGCGCTTGCAAATGTTGCTGTTAGCGAAGGTTTCCAAACCGATATAGAAAACGTAGGGGGAAGCGTACGTTACCTTAATCGTGAAGACTATACCGCGTATCTAGAGCGCAACAATGAGATTATTGGAAATAACGCCCACCTCCTTGACTGAGGTAATATCGCGTTCATTAGGAGGCCATTATGGAGCGTAGAAGTTCAGAGGCAGCTTTAATTCCTGCTTTACAGCTGCTTTCTTATCTAATTATCGCCCTCGGTGCATTATTCATGGCCTTCAAGGCCGGCTCTTTGCCGGCCTCTCGTTGGGAGCCAATGAATGCAGGCACTTTTCCACAAATAGTTTTTTTAGGCATCGTGGTGCTTTGCGTAATAGCGGCTATTTCTGACATAACAAAGCATGGTTTTCCGCTTACGGCTTTTAGCATTGCCTGGAAAAGACTAGTTTCGCTTAAATCGGTCATTATTAATCTAGCTTTTTTCATTACTTACATGATAGCAATGCCTTTTGCTGGATTTATTATTAGCACTTTTACTTACTTAGTCGCGGCTCAATTTTATTTGGCGCCCAAAAAGCCAATTACAGTACCTATTGTCATTTTCGTCGCCATTCTTTTTTCTGCAGGGCCTTACTATTTATTTTCAGAGGTCTTCAGCATCTATCTTCCCCGTGCTCAATGGTAAGGTGAATTATGACTGACGCTTTTCTCATCGCGCTAGGGGGCGTAACAGAACCCTATACGCTATTACTTATGGCAGTAGCAACGTTTGCAGGTATCGTTGCCGCTGCAATCCCTGGTTTTACCATTACCATGGCGATCGTTCTTACGCTGCCGCTCACATTTGCGATGCCCCCCATGCAGGGTATTGCAGTTATGTTATCGGTTTATGTGGGTGGATTAAGCGGGGGCCTATATAGTGCTGCACTGTTGGGTATACCAGGAACCCCTTCATCAGTCGCGACAACGTTTGATGCATTTCCTATGGCTAGGCAAGGCAAACCCGGAAAAGCGCTATCGCTTGGGTTATTGGCCTCATTTGTGGGTTCAATCATTTCTATTGCTGTACTAATCGTTGCTGCTCCCCCTCTTGCGCTCCTGGCCGTTAAGTTAGGCCCCTGGGAATATTTTGCGCTTATCATTTTTGCGTTGACTATTATCGCTAGCCTAGTGGGTGATTCTCTTATCCGAGGTTTAATTGCCGGCCTTATAGGTATTGGTATCGCTACTATAGGGCCCGACCCTCTCATGGGGCGTGAACGATTTACCTTTGGCTATGAAATTTTGACAGCAGGCATACCGTTCCTGGTGGTCTTGATAGGCATGTACGCCATGAGCCAGTTACTCTCAGAATTAGAGCCTAATACCGCAGGCAAACAGCAAGCGTCTAGCACACTGATTAGCGGCGATATGCGCCCTCATCTTTGGCAAACTGTCAAAGACATAATGTTAAAGCCAGTCAACGTAATAAGATCATCACTACTAGGTGTATTTATTGGTGCCGTCCCCGGTGCGGGCAGTTCCATTTCAAACCTTCTAGCTTACGATCAAGCTAAGCGGGCTTCAAAACACCCAGAAACGTTTGGCAAAGGAGAACCTGAAGGTGTTGTAGCCTCTGAATCGGGTAACTCATCAACAGTCGGCGGCAGCCTAATACCTTTAATAGCATTGGGTATACCAGGGTCTCCGGCCGATGCGGTTCTTATGGCCGCTATAATGGTACATGGCATTAGTATTGGGCCACGCTTAATCCTTGATCACCCCGATTTGGTATATAGCATGTTTATTGCCATGGCGATTGCCTCTGTTTTCATGCTATTTATTGGCGTAGTTTTAATGCGCGCGTTCTTACGTCTGTTAAACGTACCTAAATATATTGTAGTTCCAGCAGTATTAGCGTGTTGCGCCATTGGTACTTACACCTTGAATAATCGCTTATCTGACCTTTATCTGCTCGCTTGCATAGGTGCAGTGGGATACCTCCTTAAAAAGCTCGACTACCCACTCGCCCCGTTGGTACTAGGCGTTGTATTAGGGCCTATTGCGGAAACCAACTTAAGAAGAGCTTTCCAAACCAGTACTGATTGGACGCTGTTTTTCACAAGGCCAATTTCAGCTCTTTTACTAACACTGGCGGTTGTTTCTGTCATTTACAGTATTTATAGCTACATGAAACAACGCCGTTTAATGACTCAACGCCTCGGTACCACACCAGAATAGGAGCGCTCATGCACACTGACCCACACTATTACCCTTCGGCCTCACGACGCATGGTTACTTTTGGGAAACGCGGTATGGTGGCGACGTCTCAGACGCTTGCCGCACAAGTAGGCATCGATATTTTACGAAAAGGTGGCAATGCCATCGACGCTGCTATTGCGACTGCAGCCGCTTTAACCGTGGTTGAACCAACCTCAAATGGTATTGGCAGCGATGCCTTTGCTCTTGTATGGGTAAAAGATGAGTTATATGGATTAAATGCCAGCGGGCCTGCGCCAAAGAGTATTTCATGCGATGCCGTTAAAAGCTTAGGCTATGATGAAATGCCAGCCCATGGATTAGTACCGGTCACAGTTCCCGGTGCACCGGGCGCTTGGGCGACGATGTCAGAGCGTTTTGGAAAGCTCCCTTTCGAGCAACTATTAGCGCCTGCTATTGAGTTAGCTGAAGAGGGATTTGCCGTATCTGCAGTCGCTAGCCAGCTTTGGAAAACCGCTGAAGAGCGCTACGCAAAATACAACACAGAACAGTTTGCTCCGTGGTTTACACATTTCACTCCCAACGGCAAAGCCCCCGACCCAGGCGATGTTTGGCGTTCCCCCGATATGGCAAAAACGCTGCGTGAAATTGCCAACACAAATGCTAGTGCGTTTTATCAAGGAAGCTTAGCGGAAGCGATGGATGCCTTTTCACGCGCACATGGTGGCTTCTTACGAAAAGAAGATTTACAGGCTTTCAAACCAGAATGGGTTAAACCCATCAGTGTCCGCTATCGTGGTCATGATATTTGGGAAATTCCGCCGAATGGCAGCGGCTTAATTGTGCTGCAAGCCTTAGGTATACTGGAAGCGTTAGGCAAAAAATCTAACGACCCGCTAGAAACCCTTCACCGTCGTATTGAGGCAACAAAGCTTGGTTATGTAGACGGCTTACACTACGTTACCGAACGCTCAGCGATGCAGCCTAGCGTTGAGCAGATGCTTTCTAGTGATTACCTCTCCCAACGCGCGGACCTTATTGGCCAAGATGCCCTTGATCCGGTTCATGGTAATCCGCTAAAGGGGGGAACAGTTTACCTAGCGACCGCTGACGATGATGGCAATATGGTGTCGTTTATTCAAAGCAATTTTGAGGGCTTTGGTTCCGGCATTGTGATCCCGGGTACCGGCATTAGCCTGCAAAACCGAGGCTGGTCGTTCTCGCTTGACTCGGAACACACCAACGCATTGGCTCCTGGCAAACGTACCTATCACACCATTATCCCGGGCTTTATCACTAAAGATAACCAAGCTGTTGGGCCCTTTGGTGTGATGGGCGGCTACATGCAGCCTCAGGGCCAAGTGCAGGTGGTCACTGCGATGATTGAGGATCACCTTAACCCGCAGGCAGCGCTGGATATGCCGCGCTGGAAGTGGACAAAAGGCAAAACCATCGAAGTTGAAGCCGACTTCCCCAACCACTTAGCGCTCGCGCTGGCTCGTCGCGGTCACGACATCGTTAAAGTCGCTGATTCGATCAGCTTCGGCCGAGGCCAAATCATTCTGCGCGACCCTGAAACAGGCGTACTGCAAGGCGGCACCGAGCCGCGCACCGACGGGGCTGCACTGCCGCTTTAACGCTTCACGCCTACTGCTACGCAGCGTAAATGTGGCGGGCAGTAGGCTGGCTATCAACGCCAAAGCACCGCATCATAGCAGCCTCTTTTTTTAATGTTGCTGATCAATGACACCGCCACCATCACCTTCTCCGCCCCACTCCCCCTTCAGCGGCTTCTTTAGCGTTTTCCGCTATAGCCGCAGCGCGCTTACCCTTGTTTGGGAAACTTCCCGCTGGATGATGCTGGGCTTAGCACTCTGCACCTTAGTGGCGGGTGTGCTGCCTGCGGTGGCAGCGTGGGTCGGCCAGCTGATTGTGGATGGCGTGGTGGCAGCAATGGAGAGCTACCAGGCCGCGAGTTCACCCAGCCTCCTGGAGACATTGACACCAGTGCTGGGCTTAGTGGCTCTTGAGGGGCTGATTATTGCGCTGATCGCCCTGGCCCAGCGTGGGCTATCGGCCCAGCAGTCGCTGCTGCGGGCTATGCTAGGCAACAAAGTCAACGTAATGATTTTAGAAAAAGCGGGCACGCTCTCGCTTGGCCAGTTTGAAGACTCAGAGCTTTACGACAAACTGACCCGCGCCCGCCGGGAAGCCTCTACCCGCCCGCTTGCCTTAGTCAATAAAACCTTTGGGCTGCTACAGAACGCCATTTCGCTGGCAAGCTTTGGTTTTTTACTGGTGCAGTTTTCCCCCTGGGCGCTGCTTATTTTAGTTGCTGGCGCGCTGCCGGTGTTTCTTTCAGAAGCGAAATTTTCCGGCGATGCGTTTCGGCTATTTCGCTGGCGTTCGCCCCAAGCCCGCATGCAGATGTATTTAGAAACAGTGCTGGCTCGGGAAGACAGTATCAAAGAGGTAAAGCTCTTCGGCTTAGAACCCTTGTTTTTGCAACGTTACCGAGACATCTTCAACCGACTGTTTGTTGAAGAGCGCCTGCTAACGCTGCGTCGAGAAAGCTGGGGGTTTATCCTTGGCCTGCTTGGCACACTCACCTTTTATGCCGCTTACGGCTGGGTGGTGGTAGAAACCATTGTAGGGGCCCTCACCCTTGGTCAAATGACCATGTATCTGATGGTTTTCAAACAGGGGCAAGGCGCCTTATCAGCCAGCCTGACCGCCATCAGCGGCATGTATGAAGATAACCTGTACCTATCCAATCTTTATGAATACCTTGAGCATCCCACCGACGTTGAAGAAGGCCATCTCACCCAGGGCGTTGCCCCGGGTGACGGGCTGCGCTTTGAGCACGTCAGCTTCTCTTATCCTGGTGGTGGTGAAGTGCTACACGATATTTCGCTTCATTTGATGCCGGGGAGCAGCCTGGCGTTAGTGGGAGAAAACGGCTCGGGCAAAACAACGTTGATTAAGCTGTTAACGCGGCTTTACCACCCAACTAAGGGGCGGATTCTGTTAGATGGTAGCGACTTAAGATCCTGGGATACTCAGGCATTGCGGGAACGGGTCGGGGTCATTTTCCAGGATTTTGTGCGCTACCAACTAACGGTGGGCGAAAACCTCGGCGTGGGCGATACCCAAGCGTTTGACGACGAACAGCGCTGGCAACAGGCGGCGCACAATGGCATGGCGGATGAATTTATCACCCGTATGCCCAGTGGCTATCAAACCCAGCTAGGGCGCTGGTTTAAAAATGGTCAAGAACTATCAGGCGGCCAGTGGCAAAAGGTAGCGCTTTCACGCGCTTATATGCGCAAAAATGCCGATATTTTAGTGTTAGATGAACCCACTGCCGCCATGGATGCCGCCGCAGAAGCGGAAGTATTCGCCCGTTTTCGGGAACACAGTCGTGACAAAATGACGATTCTGATTTCCCACCGTTTTTCCACCGTACGTAGTGCTGAGCATATCGTGGTAATTGACCAAGGGCACATTATAGAACAAGGCACCCATGAATCGCTGTTAGAAGAAAACGGTCGCTATGCGTCGCTGTTTCACTTGCAGGCCGAAGGCTATCAATAAAAAAGCCGACCTATTAGGTCGGCCAAGCTGATGAGAGCTGCTCGGTAAAAAGTCGAGCAGTAAGATGCCTGGGAAAGGCATCGCCAAAGCGCCTACTTAAGCGGCTTGGCGATACCCTCGCCCAGAGGATTTACCTTTACGTGAGTAGCTTCCTTTACCTTTTTTGGGTGTTTGCTGCTGCATTTTGAACATGGGCGTTCGCAGCTGTGCTTTTAGTGCATTATCGCGAACTTTGCCTTTTTGCATAAAATAGATCCTTTTTAAAAAAGCTTATATGGCTCTTTACGGCAACTATCTGAGTACGTTTTGTCTATTAGGTTCCTGTAAAATTCAACACGACGTTCACTAACGTAGCTGATATATCGTCAAAAGTGGGCGCCAGCCACCATGCTCACCCAGCCGGCTAGTCGCTTGCGCCAAGGGCGGTTATGCCAGCGGTCAAGATCGTAATGCTCTGCATGGCGAATATCCTCCTCGACCAACTCACGAACGTAACGGGCAAACTCTTCATCGTAAACGTTGAGATTGCCCTCTTTGTTGATCCGGAAGGAGCGATTATCGAGATTGGTAGACCCAATGCTGGCCCAGCGGTCGTCGATACTGATCAGCTTGGCATGATACATCGACGGCTGATACTCATGAATATTCACACCAGCTTCAAGCATGGGTCGCCAACGGTTAACCGAGGCATGGCGAACAAAGCCTTTGTCGATACTGTCGCCAGGCACCAAAATATTGACCTCCACACCGCGCTCGCGGGCTTCTATCAGCGCTTCAAGAAAGTGTTCATCTGGGTAAAAGTACGCTGAACCCAGTGTGATACGCTGCTCAGCGGTAGCAATCGCTACCATTAGCATTTTGCGCATACGATGACGCCCCTCGATGGGAGTACTAGTCACCATCTGAGCATCCAGCTCCCCTTGGGGCTCAAGTTCGGGGAAATAGGCGTCACCCAGTAACAGCCGACCGCTGGCGTCCAGCCACGTATCAACAAAAGCCGCCTGCATATTGGCGACTACCGGCCCCTTTACAAGAAAGTGGTGGTCACGATAGGCCAGACCATCATCGTCAGGTAGCCAATTGTCGGTAATGTTAGCACCGCCAATAAAGCCGGTGCGGCCATCTACCATCAGCAGCTTGCGGTGAGTACGGTGATTAAAGTGGGCCAGCTCATACCATGACGGCTTACGCCAGCGGATCACGTCGACACCCGCCTCCTCCATGCGCTCAAACTTATTAACCGCCGCAGCGGATGAGCCCACATAGTCGATCAGAGCATGTACCGCCACACCACGCTCTGCCGCCGCTATCAAAGCATCGACAAACGGCTCTGTGGCCTTCTCCCCCCAGAACTCAAACGTCTCAAAGGTAATCGATGTTTCAGCAGAGTCGATGGCTTCCAGCATCGCCGCATAGATGGCCTCGCCATCCTGAAGGGAGTCGATACGGTTGCCCGCGACGATGGGCTGCTCAAAGATAAGCCCCATACTTCGGCGGAAGTCTGCATCGCGGGTATTAAAATTCACCGAGACGGGCTCAAGCAACCGTTTAGGCGAAGGCATAGCGTTATAAAACAGTACGCTGCCTAGGGCGAAGAGCAACGTAATAACAACGGTGGTTAAGGCAATGAGCCGAGTTCGACGTTTCACAGATAGCTCCCTGCCTTATGAGTTTGGCCCATGATTGCAGTTGCCTGGACGTAATTCCAGCGATTCAGTCAACCTCACTCAGCGCGCTACGCCATATGCTCGGCAATCGCTTCAGTGGTACATTTTTCAGCGGCTGACGGCACCATGCTCACCACGCTTCCCACCACAATCACGCACGGTGAAGGCAGCGGCTGAGCGGCTAGCTGCTCAGGCATATCCGCTAACGTCCCCACCAGCGATTGCTGCTCAGGCTGGCTGGCATTGGCAACCAACATAATCGGCCACTGATCGGGGAGCCCTGCTTGGCGTAGGCCATGGCAAATGGCGTCGACTTTGGAAAGCCCCATATAAAACACCAGGGTTTCATCTTTACGCGCCAGCGTCGTCCAATCGGGAGCACCACCTTCACGGCACAGCTGTGCGGTAATAAAGCGCAACTGCTGGGCGTGGCCACGATCGGTGAGAGGAATACCCATGCCAGCGGCGGCAGCCGATGCAGCGGTAATGCCAGGGACAATGTGCGCCGGTAATGAGGCATTGGCTAACGCTGCTAACTCCTCCCCCATTCGCCCAAAGACGCCAGGGTCGCCGCCTTTTAATCGCACTACCGATTTCCCCGCGTGGGCAAGTTTAACCATTAACGCACCGATTTCAGCTTGGGGCACGCTGTGGTGGCCGCTAGCTTTACCCACATAATAGCGCTCGGTGCCCGCAGGTATCAGTGCCAGCACATCATCCCCCACCAAGCGGTCGTAGACCACGGCATCGGCCTGCATCAATAGCCGTGCCGCTTTAAGCGTTAGTAGCTCCACATCGCCGCTGCCCGCACCGACTAAATACACCGTTCCAGCACGACACTCGCCAGTTAACGGCAGGTGTAAACGAGCGGCTGCCTCGCGACCAAAGGGCGCTAGCACCCGCTGGCTTAGGCGCATAAAAGCCCCTAGCCATTTTTGGGTTAGCTGTTTGCTTAGCGCGCGCATTGGGCCGCTCCTTTCCGTAATACTAATTAACGATGTGCGCTCCCAGCCTCTTTAACGCGCTAGCAGTGCAATCACCACAACAGCCATCGCCACTGAGACCCCCTTCCAAAACAGCACGGGATCGCGCTCCAATAGCGGTAGTTTAGCGCGATTAAGTATCTCGGTGCTTGGCGAACGCAGCTCAAAGATGAATTCCGAAAGCGCCGGATAACGGTAGTGAGGGTTGGGGTGCAAAGCTTTTTTGAGCAGCTCATCCACCCAGGCGGGCAGTGCGCGATTTTCGCTCAGCGCCGATTGGTAGGCAAGTTTGTGCTGTGCCGCCCGGGTGCGGGTTTTGGCCACCTCGGTGCCATAGAGCAGCGTGCCGGTTAACAGTTGGTAAGTGATCACCGCCAATGAATACAGGCCAGCGCGGGGCGAAAACGCATAAAGGCGTTAAGCCACTTCAGAATTAGGGGATTGCTTAGCGCGCGCACTGGGCCGCTCCTCTTCAATAAGTGATTTCAATTCGGGAATACAGCTGCCGCACTGGGTACCGCAAGCAAGCCTTGCGCCCAGCGCTTCCACGCTGACATCGCCCTCGCGAATAGCCTTTACGATGGTGGTTTGGCCCACTTGATGGCAGCTACAAATGACCGGGCCGGTTTCCGCAGCGCCGTCATCACAACCTGCCAATAAACGGCGGCGATGGGTGTCGCTTAAGGACGTGTCATTAAACCGGGCTTCCAACCATGCCAATCCAGGTAGCTCTTTAGGGGGGCCTACCATTAGCCACCAGCAAAGCTGACCCTTTTCTACGCCAACGGCGCGCAATCGTCCGTTAGCAGGATCTTGACTCATCACAGAGAGCGGCCTCGGCATCCACGCGTTTATCTGTGCTAGCCAGTCATTAATCGGTTGGGTGTTGGCAAGCTGCCAACGCTGGCAACCGCGCATCGGCGTACGGGCCCAGTAGGCACTTTCACACCAGGGCGACGCATCGCTCAGGCCATCGGCGACGATCAGGGTGGCTTGCCAATCGGTGGGTAGCGCTGCCAATGCTACAGCGCCATGCTTCGCTTCCGGCTGGCCGGAAAGTAGGTCGGTGATGCTATCAATCAACGCACTACTTCTGGCTTGTTTGGTGAAGCAGTCAGTCCAGTGGATAGGCACAAACACGTCGCCGCGGCGCTGGGCGCTCGATACCCGGACACGACCAATGAACTCACCCTTCGCCGCGGTTAACACCGCAAGCTCTTGGTCAACCACACCAGCGCTGCGCGCATCGTCAGGATGCACTTCTATAAAGGGCTCCGTACGGTGATTCATCAGGCGTGGCGAACGGGCTGTGCGTGTCATGGTGTGCCATTGATCGCGAATTCGTCCGGTGTTCACGCGCAGCGGGTAGGCAGCACTGAGCGCTTGCTTAGGCCCCTGTGGCCGTATGGCGAGTAACTTGGCACGGCCATTCGCCGTAGCAAACTCGCCGTCTGCAAACAGGCGTGCCGTCCCATGGGGAGCCGCCTTTGTGACCGGCCACTGAATGGGTGCTAAAGCGTCGTAGCCTTCCCTACCCAGGCCAATCAAACCCGATATATCAAACAGCCGCTTTGAACCTTTTGAAGAGGCTTCATTTTCGAACCCTGACAGACGGGCGTGCTCGTCGAAGATTTCCCAGGGATGCGTGTAGTTAAACGCCTCAGCAAACCCTAAGCGTTTCGCCACCTCACACATTATCCACCAGTCGTGCTGCGCCTCACCGGGGGGTGGCAGCATGCCCCGCTGGCGAGAAAGACGGTACCGTTCGGAATTGGTCACGGTACCGTCTTTCTCTGACCAGCCCGAGGCGGGTAGCACAATATCCGCATAAGGCAGTAAGTCGGTGTGGGCGGCGCATTCGGAAACGATCACTAGCGGGCACTTTTTTAGTGCGGCCCGAACTCGCGCTGCACCAGGCAGGCTGATGGCGGGATTGGTGGCCATCACCCAGAGCGCTTTTATCTCACCCCGCTCAATAGCTTCAAAAAGCTCTACTGCTTTATAGCCCGGGCTATCCGGCAAGCAAGGTGTCAGGCTATCAGTCGTCCAGAAGCGGCTAACAAGGTCGAGCGCACCGGGAGTGTGGTAATCCATGTGCGCTGCTAGCTGGTTAGCCAGCCCACCCACTTCGCGGCCACCCATGGCATTAGGCTGGCCCGTCATCGAAAACGGCCCTGCCCCCGGCAAGCCAATCTTCCCCCCGGCCAGGTGGCAGTTAATAATCGCATTGCACTTATCGGTACCGCTGGCGGATTGATTAATCCCCTGCGAGTAGAGCGTGACCACATGCAGCTGGCTGGCAAACCAGTAGTAGAAGGTTTCCAGACGCTCGGGGTCGACATCACAGGCAACCGCTACCTCCGCTACCGATCCCGCTGTTTGCTGCGCGGCTTTCAGCGCCTCTTCCAAGCCTTCGGTGTGGCGCTCCAAATAGAGCGTATCGAGCTTTTGATGTTGGGCCATCCACGCCAGCAGGCCATTAAAAAGATAAGCATCGCTACCCGGCTGAATCCCTAGATAGAGGTCGGCAATCTCGCAGCTATCGGTGACGCGGGGGTCAATTACCACCACGCGCATCAACGGGTTGCGCTCTTTGGCTACCTTCAAACGCTGATAAAGCACCGGGTGATTCCAGGCCAAGTTAGAACCCACCAGCACCACCAGCTCCGCCTCTTCCAGGTCTTCGTAGTTACACGGCACCGCATCCGCACCAAAGGCACGCTTGTAGCCAACTACCGCCGAGGCCATGCAGAGCCGAGAATTGGTATCCAAATGAGGCGTACCCAAAAAGCCTTTAAACAGTTTATTGGCCACGTAGTAATCTTCTGTCAGCAGTTGGCCCGATAGATAAGCGGCAACCGTTTGGGCTCCATACTCGTCCCGCAGGGTATTTAAGCGGTTAGCGGTGGCGCTCAACGCGGCGTCCCATGAGACCTCCACGCCATCGACACTAGGGCGAGTCAGCCGCCCATGGTGTCCTAAGGTTTCGTGTAGCGCAGAACCTTTGACACATAGACGCCCAAAGTTTGCCGGATGCTCGCGGTCGCCTTCTACAGCGCTCAGCGTGCCCGCTTCAACCGCCGCCTTCACGCCACAACCGACGCCGCAGTATGGGCAGGTTGTTTTGGACTGCTGCCCTGCTTTTGCCCCTCGCATAACACCTCCTCGGGTCGTACCTGAACGCTGTCTTAAACAGGTGTTTAAATGCCGGACATAAAAAAACGCCCAGTCCCTTTCCCTAAAGCGCGATACAAACGCATTAGAGAAGAGGGCTGGACGTCGTTGCCACAGCGCACCTTCAGTGGTGCAGACTATTTTTTTACAACTGAAAATTTCTAACAGCTACACATTTTCTAACGGCTACTTATTTTTCTTGCGGCTTTGGAATTGCTCGCTGCCATCGCCAAATAATGAGTACCTATTACTTATTAACTGTCTTGTGGGTTAGGTAACTGCAAAATAAAGACCCAAAGCTATAATTTTAAAAATTATTAAATAAATACAAATACTTATAAAAATAGAAATAACATCGAAAGCCACTACTTGGCTCTCAGAGCAAGACAAAGTGGTGCCCAAGAGTGCATGCACCGCCCTTTTTCGCACCATCGCTGTGCACCCTGTCCAAATATCCGCGCTACCACTGCCCCGTACCAACAACTTAACTAACTGACAGTGTTGAACAAATAAACATTAATGGCCAGCTGGCTCGCTCCTTGCTTGATAAAGCGTAAGATTTTTAAGTACTTGGCGGCCAATGGCGGCTGCCCTGTGTTTGAAAACGGATTTAAAACGACGCTATCGGGCAACGACGCCCCTGACGCGCACTCTTTTTGCAGTTCTATGCAAAGAGGTGCACGACAGGGGCGTTTTTTTTGTTTGGTGCTCAAGCAGCCGCAAAGACACAGAGGAGCCCCCATGGAAACTACTTCACGGTGCTCACCCAGCGACCATCTAGTAATAATTGGCAACGGCATGGCAAGCCATCGCTTGATTGAGGCCTTGGTCAAACAGCCCAAGCGTCCCCAGCGCATCACAGTGATTGGCGCCGAGTCAGCGCCTGCTTATAACCGCATCCTGCTCTCTCCACTACTGGCCGGTGAAGTGCAGCAGGATGCGCTGACGCTGCGCGATGCCACATGGTATGCCGAACAGGGTGTCACGCTAATACTCGGTGAAAAGGTCGAGACACTTGATCGCTCACGCCAGACATTGATCACCGATAACGGGCGGTCGCTTGATTATGACCGCCTGGTAATTGCCACCGGCTCGCGCCCGACACTGCCCGACGTTCCGGGTATTGAGCTTGCGGGGGTGCACGGCTTTCGCGATTTGCAAGATGCTGACGCGCTGACCGATATTGCCCAGCGCGGCGGTGACACCCTTGTGATTGGCGGCGGCTTGCTGGGCCTGGAGGCCGCTGAAGGGCTGCGTAAACGCGGCAATGATATCAAAGTGAGCGTGCTCCAACGCAGCGAGCGGCTGATGAACCGGCAGCTGGATGTTACCGCAGCGCACCTACTTAAAGACGAACTGACTCAGCGCGGTTTAACGATCATTACCGGTGCTCAGTTAGCACGGCTAGAAGGCGACGCACAGGGCCGGGTTGCTAAGGTACACCTTGCCGATGGCCGACAGTTACACGCCACCAGCGTGATTATTGCCGCTGGCATTACCCCCAATATCGAGCTAGGCCACCAGGCAGGCCTGACCACCCTGCGGGCTATTGTGGTGGATCAGTGGCTAACCACCAGCGACCCCGCAATTTATGCGCTAGGCGAGTGCTGCCAGTTTGATGGCACTACTTACGGCTTGGTAGAACCGATTTGGCAACAGGTAGAAGTGCTTGCCGCCACGCTATGTGGCACCGCTATCCAAGGCTACACAGACACCCCCAGCGCGACCAAACTCAAAGTCAGCGGTGTGGCGCTCTACGCCTTTGGCCCTACCGAGGCTAGCGACGAGCATGACGTATTGAGTTACCACGACATTGAGCGTGGCGACTACCGTCGCCTGCTGCTGCGCGACGGACGGATTGAAGGCGCTGTGCTCTACGGCGATACCCGCCAAGGCCCTTGGTATTTCGAGCAGGCGCTCGCGAGCAATAACCTTAACGACTGCCGCCAAGCACTGTTGTTTGGTGCGGCTGATGTAAAGGCGCTCAAAGATCATCAAAACGATACACCTCATTTATCGACGTCAGAGGCGGCATAACTATGTCTATGAAGAGCATGTCTATGAAGAGCATGTCTACCAAAAACACGACAACTCCCGAACAGCTCATCATTATCGGTAACGGCATGGTCGGCCACCATCTGGTCGAGCAGCTAGTCGATAACGGTGGTCTTGAGCGCTACCAAGTGACGGTGTTTGGTGAAGAGCGGCATCGCGCCTACGACCGCGTACATCTATCTGAGTATTTCAGCGGGCGCGACGCCGAATCGCTAGCGCTATGCGAGGCGGATTACTACGCTACCAGCGGCGTGGAGCTACGCAGTGGCGAAGCCGTGATCGAGATTGACCGTAACGCTCAGGAAGTCGTTACCGATCAAGGCCGCTACGCCTATGACCGCTTAGTCCTGGCGACCGGCTCCTTCCCTTTTGTGCCACCGATTCCCGGCAACGACCGTGAGGGATGCTTGGTATATCGCACCCTAGATGACTTAGATGCCATTCGAGCCGCCGCCGAAAATGCCACTAATGGCGTAGTGGTGGGCGGTGGCCTACTGGGTTTGGAAGCAGCAAACGCCCTGCGCGGCTTAAATCTAGATACCGCCGTCGTCGAGTTTGCCTCCCGCTTAATGCCGATGCAGGTAGACAGCGAAGGTGGCGAGCTGCTGCGCGAAAAAATCGAGTCACTCGGCGTGCAGGTCCTTACCGAGCGCGCGACTCAACGCATCGAAGACGGCGATAACAGTCTCCACCGCATGGTCTTCCAAGACGAAAAAGTGCTGGAGACCGACCTGATTGTATTCTCTGCCGGTATTCGTCCCCGCGACCAGCTCGCCCGAGCGTGTGGCCTGGAACTTGGTGAGCGTGGCGGCATCGTGGTGGATGATCATTGCCTTAC
This sequence comes from Halomonas sp. GFAJ-1, assembly GCF_000236625.2. Lineage (NCBI taxonomy): Bacteria > Pseudomonadati > Pseudomonadota > Gammaproteobacteria > Oceanospirillales > Halomonadaceae > Halomonas > Halomonas sp. GFAJ-1. The sequence goes on along the minus strand of NZ_AHBC01000004.1, from coordinate 42,043 downwards.
CAGTGATCCAGCCATCCTTGCCATTGGCGAAGTCGCGCTATGGAACCAAAGCATTTTTGGCCTGGTGGCGCCCGGCTACCAAATGGCTAAAACAGCGCTCTCCACATTAACCGGCGGTGACGCCCGCTTTAGTGGTGCGGATATGAGCACCAAGCTTAAGCTGCTGGGCGTAGATGTGGGTTCGATTGGTGATGCCCACGGCAACCAGACCCCTGGCGCACGCATGTTTCGTTATTTAGACCCCATCAAGCAGGAGTACCGCAAGCTCGTGGTTTCTAGCGACGGTAAAAAACTGCTCGGTGCGATGATGGTAGGCAACAACAGCGTTTATGACACCCTGCTACAGTACTACTCTAACGGCATCGAACTGCCCGACGAACCCGCCTCACTGATTCTGCCGCAAAGCAGCGGAGCCGCACCCACGCTTGGCCCCGGTGCATTGCCAGAAACAGCGATGATTTGCTCCTGCCACAACGTCTCTAAAGGCGATATTTGCGCCACCATTGATGACGGTGCAGTGGACCTAGCCGGTGTAAAGGGCGCCACCAAAGCCAGCACCGGCTGCGGCGGCTGTACCGCGCTGCTCAAAAGTGTGGTCGATTACGAGCTGGAAGCGCGCGGCGTTGACGTCGATAAATCGATTTGCGAACACTTCTCCCATACCCGCCAAGAGCTTTACGACATTGTGCGCGTGGAAGGTATTAAAACCTTTAGCGAATTAATCGAAAAGCATGGCAATCAGGACACCCACTGCCTGGGCTGCGATATCTGTAAACCCGCCGTGGCGTCTATTCTAGCCTCCTGCTTTAACGAGCCGATCACCGACGCAGCGCATATTCCGCTACAAGACACCAACGACACCTTCATGGCCAACATGCAGAAGAACGGCACCTACTCGGTTGTTCCGCGCGTGGCGGGTGGTGAAATAACCCCAGACAAGCTAATCGCGCTAGGTGAAGTGGCCAAAAAATATAGCCTCTACTCCAAAGTGACCGGCGGCCAGCGCATCGACCTGTTTGGTGCCCGCCTGGAAGACCTGCCAGATATCTGGAGTGAGCTGATTGCCGCAGGCTTTGAGACCGGCCACGCCTACGGTAAATCGCTGCGTACGGTTAAATCCTGCGTGGGCAGCACCTGGTGCCGCTACGGCGTTCAGGACAGCGTCGGCATGGCGATTCAACTGGAGAACCGCTACAAGGGCCTGCGCTCACCCCACAAAATAAAGTTCGGCGTATCCGGCTGCACCCGCGAGTGCGCCGAGGCGCAGAGTAAAGATATCGGGATTATCGCCACCGAAAATGGCTGGAATCTCTACGTGTGTGGTAACGGTGGCATGCGCCCCCGCCACGCCGACCTGTTCGCCACCGATCTTGACGACGAGCAGCTCTACCGCACCATTGACCGTTTCTTAATGTTCTATGTGCGTACCGCCGACCGCTTGCAGCGCACCTCAGTGTGGCGCGAAAACCTCGACGGCGGTCTGGACTACCTCAAAGAGGTGATACTGGACGACCGCCTAGGCATCAACGACGAGCTAGAGCGCCAGATGCAAACCGTGGTGGATACCTACCAGTGCGAATGGGCCGATGCCATCAGCGACCCGGAGAAGCTCAAGCGCTTCCGCAGCTTCGTTAATGACGACCGCCCGGACCCATCAATCATTATGACCTCTGAGCGCGGCCAGCTACGCCCCGCTTAAGCGGCTCTTTTCACTGAATAAAAATGAGGCAACCCATGACCGCAACGGCACTGAAAAAAGAGAGGGATAGGGTGGATATTCAAAACAGCCAGGCGTGGCAAAAGGTCTGTACTAAAGCTGACTTGGTGGAGTTCTCAGGCGTTGCCGCCTGGCTTGAAACCGCCGAAGGCGCAGCCCAAGTAGCAATCTTCTACTTGCCAGGACAAGAGGCGGCAAATGAGCTTTTTGCACTTGACCACTTTGACCCTTTTTCTAACGCCAACGTCATCGCCCGAGGCATCGTCGGCGATCTTGAAGGCTCAGCGGTCGTCGCCTCGCCCCTCTACAAACAGCACTTTCGGCTTGAAGATGGCCAGTGTTTAGAAGATGAAGAGGTCAAACTGCGTACTTGGAAGATCGAGTTTAAAGGTGATGAGGTGTGGGTTGAGGGCTGATTCTCGATTCAGTGATTAATGGCTGATCAAGCGTAAACGCCGCCCCATCGGGTGGCGTTTTAAGTCTACTGATTACTTGGGAAGAGGCCGATTAGTCAACTTATGTCCTTTTTATAAAGCACGCTATCAAGCCTTAGCCCCGCCACTAATGAATAATCAGGCAGCTTTTCTCCCGCCTCAAATCCGACTTTTTCCAGTACCCGCCTGGAAGCACCGTTATCCACTGAAACAATCGCCGAGAGCGTATCCAGCCGGTAAACACTGCGTGCTTCATTGATCAAGAAGTGTAATGCGCGTTGGGCAATTCCGTGGCCGCACGCTTGCTCGCCAATGCGATAGCCCACTTTGCCTTGGCCGTTTTGCATATCGCGTAAATTGGCGCGCCCTACAATAGTGCCTCTTTTACGAATCAGCAGCGGGCTCATTCGACGTTGGGCGTTTAGCGCCAGGCACTCAATGATGTGCTGAGTAGTGCCTTGCGGAGTATAAAAACTCTGAGGGCGCGCTTCGATGTACTGCTCGAACCACTCACGCTCTTGGGTTTCAAATACCAACAGTTCGGCAGCATCTTCTGGGGTGATGAGTTTGAAGGTCAAATCGTTAGCATGGCGCATAAGCACGTCTCTCCCTGGGGTGCAAAGCAGGTGGCTAAAGGCTATTTCTGTGAACAAAAGATCAACAAAACGCTGACATTGCGCGCAGTGATATTGCTATGCTTGCCAGCCTCTTAGTCAAGCAGGCACTGGAGCCATAACGTTCATGAAGACTGAATCGAACACTTTAGCCTTCTCCGCATTTATGGCGCTATTGATTGGTAGCGCTGGCATTGCGGGAACGCTACTTTCTAACTCCCAAGCGATCCTGCTGGATGGGCTTTTCAACCTTATCTATTTTAGCGTCGCACTGGTGACTATTAAGGTAAGCAAGTTAGCTAACCTTCCGGACAGTGACGCTTACCCGTTTGGTTACAGCTACTTTGAGTCATTAGTTAACCTTTGCAAAGGGCTGTTAATTTTAGGCGTATCTATTTTTGCGTTGGTCGATGCAGTGGCTGCCCTGCTAACTGGCGGGCGGGCAATTTCACCGGGGGTCGCCGTCGTCTACGCGCTATTCGCCACGGCAGCTTGCTCACTGACGGCATGGGTAATGCACCGCAGTCAGCGCCATGTTCGAAGCCCGCTGGTCAGCGCTGACAAACTCAACTGGATAGTGAATAGCGTCATCTCTGCCGCCGTACTCGCAGCATTCTGCCTCGTCATGCTGTTTGAGCGCATAGGGTGGCAGGTTATTCTGCCCTATGTGGACTCAGTGCTTGTGATTGCGGTGGTGGTACTCTGCCTAGGTGTGCCGGTACGCATGGCATCCCAAGCGCTGCGGGAGTTGCTTAACAAGGCGCCTGAAGAGGCGATTGCGGTACCCATACGCCAAGCAGTCGCCCGTGCGCTAGCCGACATAGACACCCATGAAGTACGAGTACGCATGGTTCGCCCAGGCCGGCTTCTCTATGTGATTGTGCATGTAGTCTTATCCAAAGACCTCTCAGAAGCATTACTGACTAACCAAGACAGGCTGCGTCAGCGCATTGATGAAGAGGTGCGCCGCGAACATTCGCCGGTAGTATGTGACGTGGTGTTTACCGCCGATACCCGATGGGCAGCGCCCTCCTGTGGGCTGTTGGTTAAAAAAGCATAAGCGTTTTACGCGACGCCATACGCCAATAGGCACCCGAAGGTGCCTAACGCCCAACTTCTAGGTCGACTACCAGGTCATCGCGGAATAGTGAGGGACTGAACTCATAAGGATAACCGCCCGGATTAGCAATAACACGGGTACCGTTATGCAGACGGTCGACCGGCTCATGGACATGACCATGTACCCATAGATCCATTTTCCCCATCAATTGCGGCAAGTGCGAAGCAAAGGCGGGAGAAAGCGCATCGCCAAGATACTGGTCAGGAATGCAGCTATGTAACGGTGCGTGGTGGCTAATGACTACTTTGGGGCCATCAAAAGGTTTCGCGAGTTCACGGCTTAACCAGTTGAGCGCCTCTATGTGTAGTTCCCGACTGGCCTGGGGCGTAAAGGGCTGCCCAGGAGCCGTGGTGACAATGCGAAAGTCGGGCATGTAACGCATTGCTTTTGCTTCGGTATCTTGCGGGTTCCGCGTTGGGTCGTCCACATATAGCGCAAAATCGGTCCAAAGCGTGGTGCCATAAAAACGTACCCCGCCCAGGGTGATGGCTCGGTTATCCAGTAATTCAATCTGATAGCGCGCAGCTTCAAGGGCTAACTCTTCACGCAGCTGGGGCATGCAGGTGCCGTAAAACTCATGATTTCCCGGCACGTATAAAATAGGTAGCATCGGAAACTGCTGCCTTGCCCAGGCCAGCCCTTCCGTTTTCCGGTGAATATCTCCGGCCAGAATGATGATGTCCGCCTCTATCTCGGGCAGCTCACGATGGCCATCAAAAAACTCCAAATGAAGATCAGACAAAATTCGTAAGCGCATATAAATTCTCACTTATCTTTATGACTTCACGCGGCTGATAAACTGGCTGGCAAGATGAACGACGAGGGCCTCTGCTTCGCGGTGAGGCACATGATGAATACCAGGCAGAATCTCGCAGTGTGCGGGGCCATGCACATAGCGCGCTATTTGCTCGGGCTGCCGGTGGGAGCCGTACTCATCTTTTTCACCATGGAGAACCAGCGTGGGGCAGTCGACCTGTTCCAATGCAGGCCTCAGTGACCAGCTTTCAAATGCTGGGTGCAGCCAAATATCCGTCCAGGCATGCAGCACCCAGCGGGCTTTATCGCCATGGTATTTTTCGAGCTTGGTAAACTGCTCTGGCGCTTCAAATGCGACCTGGGCGTCTTGTATACCCTGCCGGGTGCGGCGCTCGTTGATGGACTGGGCCGCAATGGTAATGAGCCCCGTACACTGCTCAGCGTAATGCCCGGCACAGTGCACCGCCATGCCGCCGCCAACGCTATGACCAAGGGCGATAAATTGCTCAAGCTGAAACGCAGCGTAAAGTGCCGCAAAGCTTGTCGTCGGTTCATCCTCAATAAACGTGTGCAAAGGGGGAGCCGTACATGGATCAGAGCGGCCATAGCCTAGCCGGTCGTAGGCAATCACGCGCTGCTGGGTAGCAGCGCAAAGCGCTGCGGGAAAGCTGCGCCACAGCTCAACGCAACCCAGCGAGTCATGAAAAAGTACAATGGGGGTGTCGCAACACGCCTGCTGCGGCTCCCAAGTACGAGTAAATAAGCGACCGCCGGGGGAGGCTATCCAGCGGTCGTGGAAGGTTATCGTCATGGCATGGCTCTTAAGCTAGTCAGTTGTTATTAGTGATCAGCAGTCAACATACCATGCTAGGTACTGTGCTGATTCTCTAGCGTTTTAAGAAGTTACTCTTTACTAAATGCACCACTTCATCCATCCGCCCGCTGAGCACCGCTTTCGCGGAGTAAAGCGCCGTGGAGGCGACTTGTCCAGCTTCCACCTTTGGCGGCATGACAAGTTCCATGGGGTTAACTACCACATCTAATAATGCAGGGCCTGGATGTGCCAACCACTGGCGAATGGCCGCATCTAGTTCACTCTCCTGCTCTACCCGTTGCCCCCATAGACCCATTGCACGCGCTACTTCACCGAAATCAGGGTTTTCTAGCTCCGTGTAAACATCCAGCAACCCTTCGACCTTCTGCTCTAGCTCTACAAAGCTCAGCGAGCTGTTGTTATAGACCACGATTTTAAGCGGGGTTTGCTGCTGTACTAAGGTAAGCAGATCCCCCATTAGCATCGATAAACCTCCATCCCCACACATAGCAATTACCTGGCGTCCGGGGTGCGCTAACTGAATCCCTAGCGCTTGCGGGTAGGCGTTGGCCATGGTGCCGTGTTGCAAACTAGATAACGTCCGCCGCTGTTCGGCCGACCGAATGTGGCGCAACATCCACACATTGACGCTGCCAGTATCAGCGGTGAAAAAAGCGTTTTCAGCGGCATGGCGATCAATTGCCAGGGTGAGTTCCTGGGGATGAATCACATCGGCGTCCTGGCTCTTATTCGCCGACTTCTCCAGTGACTTGGCATAACGCTTTTGGCATTTCTCTAGCCAGCGCGTCCGGTCATTGGCTTCCACTACCTGGGAAAGTGCTTCACAGGTATCACGGATGCTGCCGACGATGCCCACATCAACGGGGTAGCGCTTGCCAATTTGCGTGGGGTCATGGTCTATCTGAATAATAGAGGCGCGTTCGGGGTAGAACTGGGTAAACGCAAAGTTGCAGCCCAGCATAAGCAACGTGTCGCACTCTGCCACCGCGTGATAACCACCCTCCAGGCCATAAACTCCCGTCATACCGACTTGGTAAGGGTTATCGTATTCGATGAAGTCTTTTGCTCGGGATGTCCAGGCGATGGGGGCCTGTAGCTTTTCTGCAAGCGCGATTACCTGCTCTCGGGCATCTTCACAGCCTGATCCCGCAAAAATCGTAATATTACCGCCTTTATTAAGCTGGGTGACCGCTGGCACCAAAGCCTCTGCACTGGGTCGCAACGAGTAGCTAAATTGATGGGTGCGGTAATCAAGCTGGTTTTCAGGGGTTTGCGTCATCACATCGCCTGGCACTATGAGCACCGCCACGCCGCGCTTGGCAAGCGCAGCTTGAGCTGCATGCGCCGTCATTCGACGCGCCTGCTCTGGCGAAACGATGGTTTCGCAAAACACGCTGTACTGCTTAAAAATAGGCGCTTGGTCTACTTCCTGGGGAAACTGGCTACCCACTTCCCCTAGCGATATTTGGCTAGCAATCAGCACGACTGGCGAGCCGTTTCGATGCGCATCAAATAACCCATTAACGAAGTGCAGACTACCCGGGCCACAAGAACCAGCGCACAGCGCAAGCTCTTGTGTCATATAGGCTTCGCCGCCGGCGGCAAAGCCGCCGACCTCTTCATGGCGAACCCCTACCCAAGCGATATCACTTTTTTGTAACGCATCAGTGAAGTGGTTAAGCGTATCGCCCACGATGCCATAACAGCGTTTTGCCCCTGCCTTTTGCAGTGTATCGACCATGATTTCAGCAACATTTGCGCTCATTGACGACTCCTTTCGCAACGGATATTTGCAGTAGTAATGTCAAAAATAATATCAATAACAGCACTACAGCCTAGCTGCTGATCGACTTCTTTGCTGCCCTGTTATGGCAACAAAGAAATCAAATGCTGCAATGCAGCAAGAAAGAACTATACTGCAGGGGTGTCCCTAAAGGAGGACCCCAATGATGATTACATTAGCAACCTATGCGCGAGACGGTGAAGTGCTCTCTTTTTGGGGCTTACAAGCCAGATGGCAGAAAGCCGCTAATGAGGCGTTAGCCATCTATTTTGGCTAAAACTAGTCGTATTCACCGCATTTACACCCCTTTAGACGAAAAGATAACTACCCAAGCCGACGTTACTCGTCGGCTTCTTTATGTTATGAAAATCTTTTCCATTCAATGACGTATGAGATTTTTACATCTATTTGTAAGCTAAAGCTTACGCTTCATAGCTAATTGCTTACACCTTTTGGACTACCTCTGGGGCTGAAAAGCGCCTAATATCTGACATTACAGCTAACTTGCTGCATAGCACAACGTAAGCCGTGTATAACTAAAAAATCCCCTTAACCTCTGCACTAGGAGTGCTCGCCATGCAACACTCAGTTACCCAAAGTCAGGCGTTGGAAGTAGATGTCATGGAAGTTTGGGCGCAAAGCGCTCAGCAACAACGCGCCGCCTTTGATGCTGTTGCTGCTTATATGCGTAAGCAATAGGCTCACACATCAGTAAGTGTTCAAACTGCATCAGCTCACTAGCGAGCCGATGCAGTAGCCCTCTCAGAGTTACCTACTTATTACCTGGTTATTATCCAGTTATTACCTAGTTAGGTTTGAAAGTTTGCCGTATTTTTCCTAGCGTCCACGACTCTCCTCCCCTGGATTAAGCTCAGCCAAGTAAGTATCTTGCAAGATATACATTCGCTTTACATCACGATACTTGCCGTTGATGAAAAACTCCTTAACTAAGTGCCCTTCTTCAATAAACCCACTCTCTTCGTAGAGGTGAATGGCTTTGATGTTATCCACCGCAACAATGAGATACACCTTATGTAAGTTCAGGATGGTAAAGGAGTAGTGCAGCGCTTGGCGGATAAGCGAGCGGGCAAACCCTTTCCCCTGGTGATCCGGGGTAATGATGATCTGAAACTCGGCGCTACGATGGATATAGTCAATTTCAATTAGCTCTACCAAGCCAATCGCATGGCCGCTGCTGTCTTCTGCTACAAAACGGCGCTCCGCGTTGTCGTGGATATGCTTGTTGTAAAGTTCTTCCAGCTCATCAAATGATTCGTAAGGCTCTTCAAACCAGTACGACATAATACTTTGGTTATTATTCAGCTCATGCACGAAACGCAGGTCGTTACGCTCCAGAGCACGTAAATAAAGTTTATGACTCATTGCTGACTACTCGTATTAACGATGTTGAAACCTCGGCTATTGGGCGCTTAATGGCGCGATAGGTTCACTGCTGACGCTTTAGCCGTTGAAAAGAATAAAGTTCTGCCAGTGGATGATCGTTACCTTCAATCAACGCGCGCAACAGCTTGGCCCCCACTACGCTATAGGTAATGCCATTGCCGCCATACGCGAGTGCAAAATGCACCCTTGGCCCAAGCGATGCATGGGGGCCAAAGTAAGGCAGGCCATCACTCGTTTCCGCAAACGTACCTGCCCAACAAAAGGTAGGGTTGATATCCAGCGCTGGCCATAGCGTTTCGATCTTTGCGGCTAAGCCTTGGGCTTTTTCTATCACCCGCGCATCACGGCGTTCAGGAATATCTTCTTCGTCGTCATCGCCCCCTACCAGCAGGCGTCCATCCTGGGTAGAGCGCATATATAAATAGGGTCTTGCCGACTCCCATACCAGCGTATGGCGAAGTATGCCAAGCGCCTCATAGGGTAATGGATCCGTAACGAATGCGTAGCTGCTGCGATTAGCCGCCACCGATTCTGGCAACCAGTTTTGCGACTCGTACCCAGCGGCGATGACGACCTGCTGACAGCGTAGCGAGACGCCGTTAGTAAGGATTATTTCAACTCCCTGTGCACTGGGTTCTATTCGCTCAACTTGGGTACGGTCATACACCTCGCCACCCTGAGCCACCACCTTTTCAAACAGCTGATAAGCCATTCGATAAGGGTCTATGCTCGCAGCAAGTTCGGATAAAATGGCGCCGGGAGCTTCGAAGCCATATGTCGACAGCACCTCATGACGTTCAAGCCACGTAACATCAAACCCATGCTGTTGGCGTAACGCCAGCTCCGCTTTCAGGGCGGCTACGTCCTCCTCATTGCTCGCATAATAGAGGCTATGATGGCGCTCAAAGGCCACATTACCCAACTCTGCCGCTAAGCCTTCCAGCGTCAGAATAGCGTCGGCGCAGGCCTGGTACGCCATTACTGCGTTCGCCTCCCCATACTGCTCAGCCAAATCCACCATGTGGGTGTCGATTTCGTACTGCAGCAACGCAGTGCTGGCCGCAGAACTGCCCCACCCTACTTCACGCCGCTCTACCACCACAACGTGATGGCCATGGCGGCTTAGCTCATTAGCGATTAACGCCCCGGTTATCCCCCCTCCTATGATGACCACTTCGCATTCATGGTCTCTGATTAATTGTGGAAACGCCGTCAATAACCCATTTTTTACCGCCCAAAACGGGTAGCCACTTTTAAGATCCATCTCATCACCTATGCAGAGTTGTCCTACAGTATGCTGTTAACAATAGTTGGTTACGGCCACATTGCTCTGTTAACGAAGCGTTCAGGCGAGGAAATGTAGATGATCGATTTGCGTAGCGATACGGTGACCCGTCCTACGGCCGCCATGCTAGATGCCATGATGACCGCCCCGTTGGGAGATGATGTATGGGGTGACGACCCGACCGTCAATGCCTTTCAAGCGGCACTTGCCCAGCAGGCAGGTAAAGAGGCGGCACTGCTGTTTCCCAGCGGCACCCAAAGCAATTTGGTCGCGCTGATGGCCCACTGCGAACGGGGCGATGAGTATATTGTTGGGCAGTCTGCCCACACCTACCGGTATGAAGGCGGTGGAGCAGCGGTGTTAGGCAGCATTCAGCCACAGCCGATTGAGAACGACGAAGATGGCAGCCTTCCCCTGGAAAAAATTTCCGCTGCAGTAAAGGCAGATGACTTCCACTTTGCACGCACTCGGTTATTGGCATTGGAAAACACCATCGGCGGCAAGGTGTTGCCCGCTGCCTATATACAGCAGGCAACTGATTTAGCTCGCCAACATGGTTTATCAACGCACCTAGATGGCGCCCGGCTATTTAATGCCGTCGTGGCAACTGAACGCTCGTTGAAGCAGCTCTGCCAACCGTTTGATAGCGTGTCGCTGTGCTTCTCTAAAGGGCTTGGCACGCCGATGGGGTCTGCCCTGGTCGGCTCCCAAGGGCTGATTGATAAGGCACGCCGATTACGTAAGATGGTCGGCGGAGGCATGCGCCAATCAGGCATTATTGCTGCGGCTTGCCAGCATGCGCTGGACCACCACGTAAGCGATCTTGTTCACGACCATCGCCGAGCGGCCCGCTTGGCAGAAGGGCTCTCGGCACTTCCCGGGGTTGAAGTAACCTCTCAGGCCACTAACATGGTGTTTGTCCGCTTTCCCGATACGCATGTGCAGCCACTGGCAACGTGGCTAAAAGAGCACGGCATTCTCATTGAGCTACTTTACGCGACGCGCCTTGTTGTCCACCGCGATATAAGCGATGCAGATATTGATGAGGTAATCGCGGTCATGCAGCGCTACTTCGAGTGCCAGTAGCTTCGTTTAAATGCTAATACAGCCGCCAGTCAAAAGTTTGAACTGCCTCACGCTTTCGCCTCATTAGCGTGGGGCTCTGCGAAAAAGCCGTCTACACTCTAAGTGCGTATTTTGCGTACAAGGGATCTTAGTAAATGACGTCATCCTCCTGCCCTGCCGCTCTGCTTTTAACGAGCGGCTTGCTCCTTGCGACGGTTGCCTTTGGGCAACCGTCGGACACTACTTACCCGTGGGATGACGCACTGATTAACGCGGCTCAGCAAGTGACCCTGGGGCCAAGGCCCCTCTTTCTCGTTAATGATATGAGCACCGGGAATGCCCATGAGCGCCGGTTAAAATCCGAGCTGCTGGCCTGTGCGGCCGAGCAAACCCAGTGGCAACGCTCGCCCCTAACCATTGGGCACCGGGGGGCACCGCTTCAGTTTCCAGAACATACCCTTGAGTCTTATCTGGCAGGCGCCCAAGGCGGCGCCGGCATTCTAGAGTGTGATGTCACCTTTACTGCCGATGAGGAGCTGGTCTGCCGCCACTCCCAGTGTGATTTGCACTACACCACCAATATTGTGGAAACAGCCTTCGCCCAGCAGTGCAGCACTCCCCCCACGTTTGATGAGGCCACGGGTGAACTTACCAATGCTGCCGACATTCGCTGCTGTACCAGCGATATTACGCTGGCTGAGTTCCGCACGTTACAAGGCACCATGGAAGGGGTAAATACCGAGGCCACTACTCTGGAAGCCTATCTGGCCGGCACACCCCCCTGGCGCACCGACTTATACGCCACCCGGGGCACCTTAATGAGCCACGCAGACAGCATTGCTCTCTTCCAGCAATTGGGCGTAAAAATGATGCCCGAGCTAAAAGCGCCCATGGTGGACATGCCTTATACCGGCCACTCCGAAGAGGGGGGTACTCAGCAAAACTTTACCCAGAAAGAGTATGCGCAAAAACTAATTGATGAGTATTTAGCCGCGGGTATCAACCCACAAGACGTCTACCCCCAGTCATTTAACTTGGAAGACGTGCGCTACTGGATTGAAAACGCGCCTACCTTTGGCGCCCAGGCGGTGTATTTAGAGGGCCGCTACAGCGACGAACATTTTGATCACAACGACCCCGTTAGCTGGCAGCCCAGCATGGATGAACTCGTTGAACTAGGGGTCGCTATTCTCGCGCCACCCACGTGGATGCTGCTTGAACCCAACCCTAACTTTACGCCCACAGAAAGCGGCTCTCGGGCAGAAGAAGGGGCGGCTCCCAGCAGTGAAGACCATGCCCGTCGGCTACAGCCCTCACGCTATGCGCAAGAAGCGCGCGATGCCGGATTACTACTGATTGCATGGACAATGGAGCGTTCAGGGCCGCTAGCGGAAGGTAGCGAGTGGTACCACCACACCACTCAAGATGTTATCAGCCAAGAAGGCGATATACTTATTACGATTGATGCGCTGATTAATGACGCTGGTGTACGCGGTATTTTTACCGACTGGCCTGCCACGGTGGCATTTTTTGATAACTGTTCGCAGCGGGGCGCCCCTTAACACAGCAAGCGCCTTTTAACTCAGCCATACCTTGTTTTTAACAAAAATTTACTATTTAATTACAATTTGCATTATTTTAAAGATTTAATCGCCACTGGCAAAGCATCAAAACAACGGTAAACAGCACCCCGGCGTAGGCAAGGGAACCTAATCAGCACTGTTCGGGGAAATAAAAAAATCAAATAGCGGAACACTATGCATGCTTTCGGTTGGATGACACGCCTTCAGGCGGGTCTCTTCATACTATTGGTATGGTGTTATCCCGTTGTGGCTAATGCGGGCACTCTAACGCTATCGCCTCCCGTCCAAGAGCACTACGACTTGGGCGCAGCCACTAGCTATTGGCACGATACCCAAGGGCTTAGCTTGCCAGCGCTATTGGCGCTTAACCCGGCGTTTGAGGAAGTCCAAACTAAACGCGATTTAAATTTCGGCTACACCCAAAGCGATATTTGGTTACGAACTCAACTACATAACGACTCCGACGAGGCGGCCTCGTGGCTGGTACAGTTTGAATACCCCTTTCTGGATCACGTGACGCTGTACACGCTGCGGGGTCAGCTTAGCGAAGCGCAACACAGCGGTAGCGCACTGCCGGTATCCACGCGAGCCTTGGAGCACCGCCAAGCGGTCTTTCCGCTAACGCTAGAGGCAGGCGAAAAAGTCACGCTCTACACCCATGTCAGCGCATCGGGTAGTAAGTTTTTAAGCTATGCCTTAATGGCACCCGAGGCTTTTTATGCACAAAATGACCGTCATAATTTCTGGCTGGCGACCTATTTTGGCATGCTGTTAGCGCTCAGCACTTACAACCTGCTGCTGTTTTTTGGTTTAAAAGAACGGGTGTTTCTTTACTACGCGCTCTTTGCATTTGGCTTTACGCTGGCAATATTGACGTTTAACGGCCTCGGCACGCTGATATTCTGGAGTTTTTTAGGGGATAACTCGGCGCGCTTAGTAGCGATCGGATTTACCTTTGCCTCCACCATGGGCACGCTATTTGCCCAAAGCTTTCTCAATACTGCCCTCTACTGCCCTCGCTGGCACCGAACACTTTCTTTTTTTCGAGGATACTGCTGGCTAGCGCTGATGGCCGTGATGCTCTTGCCCACCCAGCCCGCTCTCCGCTTAATGGACATCACCGGGTTTACGGCATCGCTACTTATACTTGCGTGCGGTATTTATTGCAGTTGGCGTCGGGTGCCCAGTGCCCGCTTATTTGTACTCGCTTGGTCGCTATTTTTACTCGGCGCGGCGGTTTTTGCCCTGCGCAACCTTGGCCTACTGCCCGCTAATTTTATCACGCTACACGGCATACAAATCGGCTCAGCGCTGGAGATGCTGCTGCTCTCCTTTGCCCTCGCCGCGCGTTTTAACAAGCTTAAAAAGCAAAAAGAGCAAGCCCAAGCAGAAACCGTTGCCATGCTGAAACATCAAGAAACACTCTTAGAAGCCAAAGTAGCCGAGCGTACCTATGCACTAGAACGCTTAGCCAATCACGACATGCTTACCGGTTTGCTCAACCGCAATGGCTTAGCCCGCTGCGCCAGTCAAGCCCTAGAGCGCAGCCGCCAACAACATACCCCGCTTTCCCTGTTTATGTGTGACCTGGACCGCTTCAAGCCTATTAATGATGCGCATGGCCACGAAGCAGGCGACTTTGTACTTCAACAAGTAGCCAAACGGTTAGCACACTTAGCCCGAAATAATGACCACTGCGCGCGGTTTGGGGGAGATGAGTTTGTGGTTCTTTTTGAAGGGCTGTGCGACCCAAAAGCCATTGATGAACTGCGTTGCCGTATCGAACAGGCCATTCAACAACCTATCAAGCTTCCTGATGGTAAATTGATCTGCATTGGGGTCAGTATCGGCACGAGTACCAGTTATGATGCGAATGCAACGCTGGAAAGTTTAATGCGCGAAGCCGACCACAACATGTACGCGGTAAAGTCGTGCCAACCATGCTGCCGCTATGGTTCTGCGGGGTAACGGTCACTGGCTTTTTAAGAAAACAGCCTAGGAGAAAACCAGCAAGGCAGCACACCCCGCAGCCCCCACGGCGAAAGGTAAAAACTGGCTATTACGATCTTCTGGCAACTCCTCTTTTAGTACGTTGAGCACCAATCCCCCCGCTACAAAGGCATACACCAGGCTGATAACCGCGTCTGTTACTTGGAACGCCTGTCCTACTAACCAGCCCATAAACACAGCAGCCGCCAGCACCCACCGACCTTTGGCCATATAAATATGACGATGATGCTGCACCAAACCGTGATCGTTAACTAGAAAATGAAACCCCATGGCTAAAAAGAAGAACAACACTTCTGGTAGCTGATTATCGCGATATACCAATAGATAACCAATAAGGGCGTTATAGAGTGAAAAAGAACCAATGTGGACCCAGAAAACACCCTGTAATTTCCCCAGGGTGGCAGGCTTCTGTTTACCATCACGGCGGGAGTACTGCTTGGTTACCTGCTCCAAGCCGTAAAATACCGCTAAGCCCGTTAAAGCAACGATGTAGGCGTTATGCTCAAGCACAAAGAGCGGCCCATGGGCTGTAATAGTTTCATGGGCCTCACTAAGCGCCGGAAAAATGTGGACGAACACATAGCCCACTGAAACGCCCCCCGCAAAGGAGAGCCAAGCGCTCCGAGGGAGCGCATTCAAACGTTGAAGCTTGCCTGCAAATAGATGAATGGCCGCCAACCCTAGGGCAAATGCCAGCTGCAGCCACATAAAACAACACTCCTTGTTGCTTGAAGAATCGGACGTTAAAGGGTTGGGTTAATCAAACAAGCTCATGCGTTTCATCACGTTGTCGCGCTTAATTTGCCAATGGTATAGCGCCCCCGTTACGTGCAGCGCCAGCAAGGCAACAATGGCCCACCCCAAACGCTCGTGCCACATAAACAGCTCTTCTGAAAGCGCCTTATGCTCGCCAATTAGCCCCGGCAAGTGCCAGTGGAAAAACTCCACAGGGAACCCCCCGCTAGCGGTAGCGGCCCAGCCTAACAGCGGCATGACAATTAACGCCAAGTAGAGCAAGTGATGCACGCTGGTGCTGGCAACCCGCTCAAACCTATTAAGGGGTGGGTCATGATCTGGAATAAGAAATGCTAAGCGGGTAATGATGCGTAGCGTCATCAACAGCAAGAGGGCGACACCCAGCGTTTTGTGGCTCGTGTAGAGAAAATTAGTCAACGTATTGCCTACTAAATTGACGGTTCCCTCATAACCTAAAAACCCCAGCGTTAACCCGGTCAACAAGGAGAGCAGTACGACACCTGCCACCAACCAGTGCAGCACCCTGTGTGGGTAGATATAGTGATCCAACTCGTGCATTGAGTGCTCCTACGGCTAATCACGTGAGCTAATCGTGTACTACCAGAATTAAGCGTAGTTCAGTCATATAGAGTAGCAGAATTTATAACACCCCCTTTCGACTAATCTCTGTTTCTAGCGCTCGGAAAAACAGTGGCGCGCTGTGGGTGTCGCCAACTGTTCACGAATTAACTCACCAAGCCTTCGGGCTGGCTCTGAAGGCCGATGAGGCGCCCGGTGCAGGGCTAACTCAATCAAAGGTAACGCTGGCATACCGCTGCTTTCATCTAAAGGCCGTAGCGAAGGGGTCAGCATGCTGCGGGTAACCACTACCACGGCGAGCCCTGCGGTGACGATAGGCGCAAGGCCTGCCATAGACTGGCTGGTATAGGCCACGCGCCACGTTCGGCCAGCGGCTTGCAGCGCTTGTTCTGCCACGTCACGAAACAGATCCGCGCCTGGGGAGTAGAGGGCAAGCGGGATAGGGTCACTTAGCAGGGGGTGCTGGTTAATACCCACCGCCCAAACAAGCGGCTCACGGCGAATCACCTCTCCACCCGGCGAATTACGTTGGCGCGTTACCAGTGCCAGGTCAATCTCAGCGGCCTTTACCTGCTCAACCAGGTGCGCGCTGGTGCCACAAATTACCGTTAGGCCTACCGATGGGTAGAGTTGATGAAAGTAAGCAAATACCGACGGCAGTAGAGAAGCGTAATCTTCAGGAATACCAAGCGTTAAATCGCCCGTCACTTGCCGCGC
The DNA here is from genome assembly GCF_000236625.2 of Halomonas sp. GFAJ-1. NCBI lineage: Bacteria > Pseudomonadati > Pseudomonadota > Gammaproteobacteria > Oceanospirillales > Halomonadaceae > Halomonas > Halomonas sp. GFAJ-1. The sequence continues at coordinate 25,385 of NZ_AHBC01000004.1, read as the reverse complement.
CTGCATGTCGCTCCACGCTTCATCGTTAAGGGCTAGTAAGCGACGAGCATGGGTCAGTAAGCGCTCACCTTCAGAGGTGAAGCGTAAGCGCCGCCCTTCTCGCTCATGCAAACGAAGCGCTAACTGCGTTTCTAAACGCTGCAGCTGCATACTCACGGTGGACTGGGTATACGCTAACCGTTTGGCTGCGGCGGTCACACTACCCGTATCAGATATTGCCACCAGCGTTCGCAAAAGCGTCAGATCTAATGTGGGCGCTCGCATACATCACCATTATTGATAAAACCAATCACAAAAGATTGATATTGTGATACATCACTTCTGAGTATGCTGCGGGGAGTTTCAAAAAGACAAGGAGAACTCCATGTATCCCGCTCACTCAACCGTTGTGGCGTCACCTTGGTACAGCATTGTCGCGGCGTTAGTGGCCGTGATGCTCTGGAGCGTAGCTCCGCTATTGGCAGAGCTTGCCCGCACGTCTTCCCCACTGCAATTAACCGCACTCACACTCTTGGCAGGTGCCCTAGCCACACTTCCGCTTAGCCACAGGGTACCTGTGACAATGTTAAGTAAAAGGTGGCAGCTCAGCGTATGGCTGGGCGTTCCGCTGCTTATATTTGGCGCTGTCAGCAGTTACTTTATTGGCATGCGCCTGGCACCTGCCGCAGAAGCCGCCCTCATTACTTACACGTGGCCCGTATTGTTTGTGCTATTAAGTCAGTGGAGTCGCTTTGGCAAACTACGCATGGCAGGGGTTATAGGGGCACTTATCGCGTTTTCTGGCGCTGCCCTACTATTGTTACCCCAAGCGCTAAGTGGTGGGTTTGGCGGAGCAACCACTGGCTATGCATTAGCACTACTCGCTGCCTGCTGTTGGGCTCTTTACTCTTGGTTAGGCCAAGCGGCTCCGCTGGCCTTAACGCCGCTGCTGCCGCGCTTATTGCTGGTTGCTTGCGCGATTGCAACCAGTGCGAGCCTGCTCATGGAAGGAAGTATTGAGGTGCCGAGTGGCGACGCCCTGCTAGCAGGCATCGCCCTGGGGCTGGGTCCTTATGGCATAGCCATGGTCGCCTGGGACAAAGCGCTGCGCCTAGGGCAAGCAAGCATCGTTGGCAGCCTTGCTTATGGAGTACCAATTCTGGCGGCCGCGTTGTTAGTAGCAGCCGGGGTGAGCGTGCTGGATTGGCGGCCACCCTGTGCCGCCATGTTAGTAGTGGTAGGCTGTTTAAAAGCGGGTCGTTAACAGGCCATCTCACCCTATGGCAAGGGTAAGATGGCCTAAAAAGTCGGTACGCTTAACGCATAAACACGAGCGTTTGAACGTTGAGTTTATGCTTAGGTCGTCGGCTGAATATTTGCGGGTTCCGCACTTACCTGAAGCTCGAACATTCCGCTACCACGGGTGCTAAAGCCACGAGCAATGACGGTGTAGGTGCCCGGCAGCAGCGCTTGTTCCAGCAGTGCGTCGGTGCCGCTGCCACCATCATCATCACTGTAGGAGACGCCTTCACCGTATAGCTCAAGGTAGGCATCAAAGTCGCTGGAGCGCATGGCCAGCGTTACCTGAGAACTCTCTTCCAGGGTGAGTTCATAGGTCAGCGGTTCACCGCTGTACCAGCCATTTAACGTTTCACCCAGCGTTAACACGCCTTCATTACGCAGCTCGACGCCGTTAGGTAAATCACGCGGCAATACTGAAAGGGAAAATAAACCGCTGTCATTGCCAAAAGCGGTGCGCGCAGTGAGCCGGTACACGCCTGGCGCTAAGAAATCCGCAATTCGTGCGTCTAGGTTGCCCGCGCTGTCATCATCTTCGCGGAAATAGCCGTTAGGGCCTTCTAACTCAAGATAAGCATCTACGTCGCTTGAGCTCATCTCAATTTGGTACATGCCCGCGTCTTCAATGTCTAGCTCATAGTGAAGCGCCTGACCGCTGTACCAACCATTCAACGTCTCGTTAGAAGTAATTGTGCCATCGTTACGCAGCTCGCCATCTCCTGGTAACGTTTTTGGCTCAGCGGTTAACGTAAATAATCCATTGCCTTCACCGTAGGCCGAACGCGCGGTTACCTGGTAGTCACCAGGCGCGAGAAAATCGACAATTCGCGCATTGAGATTCCCTGCGCTATCGTCGTCTTCACGGTAATAGCCGCCGGGGCCTTCCAGCTCTAAGTAGGCATCAAAGTCATCGGCCAGCATCTCAATTTGATACATGCCAGCTTCTTCTATCGTGAGCGTTAACTCGCGGGAAGCCCCCTCAAGCCAACTATCAATAGGTGTCTCGATGGTGAGGGTGTCTGAATCACTCAGCTCAATGGCGCGGCTATTAATGCTAAAGGGGCCATAGCTGTGCTCATCGACGCCGCTAACCACCACTATGTACTCTCCACCCTCTTTGATAGGCTGGCGCAGCGTAGGGCCACTTCCCAGTAACGCTAGCTGGTCGTCATACAGTGCAAACACACCTTGTAATGCGCCCCGTAGGGAAAACTCAACCAGCGCCCCCTCTTCCAAATTGATGGCATAGCGTAAAAAGCGGCTACCATCTTTGCCATTTAGCTCGCTGGTTGACGTAATCTCCCCATTTACCCGCTCGCCTAGCGTTAAGCTTTCAAGCGTACTTTGTGGCTGAGGCTCTTCAGCATCAGGCTCCGAACTAGACAGTGTTTGCGCCGCTAAAAAACCAACAGCAGCACCGCCAACGGCAACAATAATTAGCGAAAGAGGAGAAGACTTGGCCATGGGGCATCCTTATGGGTGACAGTCATACGCGAGCTATAGCTAGGCTAAATTATATGATGCTTACATGAACAGCGTGAGCATTTAAAATACTGCAGCGCACAAAAAAACATTGTTCGATTATAAATTAGCCTGGGGGCAGTAACTGACTGAATCCCAAGGCCAACTACAAAAAATTAAAAAAATCGTAATTATGGAGCCATTTGCATCGATCTTCTTAAAGCTTGCTGACTCCAAACGGGCACGCTACTATCGGAGAGCCTAATCGGCACCTCATCGATGCATTACCCTCGATATGAAAAAACTGAGGTACTCCCATGGGAGCCCATAAGCGACTTATCCGAACGAGCTGTTTAGCAGCGATACTTATTGCGTGTACTGCTACAACCGCTGTTGCCAATGAGTTAGAAACACAACGAGGCGTTGCCTCTTTTTACAGTGACCGTTTTCAAGGCGCTACCACTGCCAGTGGTGAACGTTTTGATCAGCAGGCGCTAACGGCTGCTCACCCGAGCTTACCGTTCGGCACCAAAGTATTGGTCACCCGCCCCGATACAGGTCAGAAAGTGGAGGTTCTAATCAATGACCGCGGCCCCTTTGTTCAAGGGCGTGTCATTGACCTCTCTAAACGAGCAGCTACTAAGCTTGGCATGATTCGCCGAGGCACGGCGCCTGTTCTACTGACCCTGATAGACTAATCCTGCTGTTCTAGCCTGCAGTACAGGCGACGTAGCGAGTTAACGGATAGCACACCCGCAAGTGTGTGATACCCCTTAAACGAACAACTCAATACATTTGTTTCAGTTGCACCCACCTAGAGCGGCTTCTTAGCCGCTCTTTTTATGGTCACTGTTTTTTTACCTGTATCAGCCCTCCTATTTTTTCAAGGCGAACTTGCGAGCATGCTAGCAGTCTCTATCCTGCAAGAAGGAGATTCGCTTCGCATCAGCAGGAGGCATACATGCAATCACGGTTTTTTACCTTAACTGGCTACCCCACCGGCTTGCCCGAGCGCGAACTATTTTCGCTGGAACACCAGGAACTTCCCGCCCTCGGCGAAGGCGAAGTACGCATTCGCAACCACTGGCTGTCGGTTGACCCCTATATGCGTGGCCGAATGACCGGCATGCATACCTATATCGCACCTTTTGAGCTTGGCAAACCCATGGACGGTGGCGCTATAGGAGAAGTCATCGAGTCCAACGACTCTCGCCTCAAGATAGGAGATACCGTCAGCCACATGGGGGGCTGGCGAGATATTGCCCAGGTTTCTGCAGAGGGTGTCACCTCACTACCCGATATCGATGTGCCAGAGCAGGCATATTTAGGCGTCTTAGGTATGCCTGGCATGACCGCCTGGACAGGCTTAAATATCATCGCCGAGTGCAAACCAGGAGATAATGTGCTGGTCAGCGCCGCCAGCGGTGCTGTTGGGTCGTTGGCGGTTCAGCTTGCTAAAGCGAAAGGCTGTCACGTGGTCGGCATTGCAGGACCAGCTCATAAGCTCGCTTGGCTGGAATCATTAGGTATCGAGCCGGTAAGTTATCGTGACCGCACTGCTCAAGAACTTAGCGATGCTATTAAGCTGGCGAGCCCCAACGGTATTGATGTTTATTTCGAGAACGTTGGCGGCATCTGCTTAGAGGCTGCACTAAGCCAGCTTAATGAAGGCGCGCGGATTGCTGTCTGCGGCATGATTGATAGCTACAATGCAGAAACGCCGCCCCCTGGCCCTCGTAACTTAGCGCAACTGGTGGTGCGTAAAGCCAAAATGCAGGGCTTTATTGTGGCGGATCACTGGGCCAGCTACCGCTACTTTCTCAACGAAGTGGCGCCGCAAGTAGCAAAAGGCAGCATCAGCTATAAAGAAACGGTTCAGGAAGGGCTTGAAAGCACGCCTGATGCATTTTTAGCGCTTTTTGAAGGCGGCAACACCGGTAAAATGTTAGTCAAGCTAACGTAGCACCCAACAGCATAGACCCAAACAGGGCAACCCTAGGGCTGCCCTGTTTCTTAAACGCTATATGTAATAGCCATCCCTTTAAAAACGTCCTTTAAAAACCGTATTTAAAAACCGTTCTTTAAAAGCTAAGCTCCACCCCGCCATATACGCTGCGCCCTGGGGCGGGTTCATAGTAGCGGCCAAAAGTGCCATTTAAGCGCACATTGTCATAATACGTTTCATCAAACAGGTTCCGAACTCCTAAATAAGCGTTTAAGCGCGTATCGCCTCCTAATTGCCAACCATCTCCCACCCGTAGGTTCACCAGCCAATAGCTATCAATTTTTGTCTCATTGGCGTTATCCGCTACCAGGTCACCAACATACTGGGTTTCCAGCGTGGCAAAGCGTTCATCCAACCCCTGCCAAGTAAGCTGGTTCATCCAGGTTTGCTCGGGTAGGCCTGGAATACGGTTACCATCAAAGCGCTCGTTTGGGGTGGCAAAACTATCAAACTCATAGCGCGCCAGCGTTAAAGCGCTATCTAAGCGCCACTGGTCGGCAAGTCGCCAACCAACCGCCAACTCCAGGCCATCGCGGCTGGTATCACCAGCGTTTTGGTAGAAGGTGCGGCCCCCTTCATCAAAAGGCACCAGTTCATCACGAACCCGTACTGAAAATAGCGCCAAATCATAATCCATCGCCAATGGCGCCATATAGCCACGTAGACCTACTTCTCGGTTCCAGGCTTTTTGTGGCTCCACAGCAGGGTTAAAACCACCGCCTGCCGGGTTAGCAAACTCGGCAAAGGTTGGCGTTTCAAAGGCGGTACCCGTATTGATATAGGCTTGATGCTGTGGACGGTAACGGTAACTAAGCCCCGCCGAACCGCTCCACTCGTTAAAGGTGCGCTCGCCACTTTGGTCGCCATCTTCAAAATAGCGGTCATCCACCTTTAGCTCCACGCGGTCAAAGCGGGCGCCAAGAGAGAACGTCACCTGCTCGGTCAGTGCCAAATCACCCTGGGCAAATACCCCGGTAGAGGTCGCGGTTTGAGTCTCTGCCGCCGACTGTTCACCAACGCTACCTTGAGCGTTAACGTTGTTACGAAAGCGCTCATCCTCTTGGCGCGCCACGTCTGAGCCCACAATGTAGTTTAGCGGTAGGCCGCCCAAGGTGATGTCGTGGTGATATTCGCTGCTGGCGCCAACATAGTCCCGCTGAAAGCCCAGGCGGCTATCGCCTACAAAGGGCAACTGTTGCTCAAAGTCACGCCGGGCGATAAACCCCTTAAGGTAAAATTCGCCAGGGCCCGCGGTTAAGTCTTCGTACTGTAGGCCAATCAGCTGTTGATCAACCCGCTGCCGGGCGTCCAGTGCTAAGGCATTGGGGGCCGCCTGGTGTCGCCCACTCGAAACTTCACTGGCGTTCAACGCCCCCGGATCTTCTGAACGTGGGTTTTCAAGCAAATTGATAATGGCGGTTAACGCCCGCTCACTGCCTAACTCACGGCGCAGCTTGGCATTCAGCAAGTACTTTTCAGTTGAGCTTTGCTCACGGTAGCCGTCCACCTTGAGTGCCGAAAGACTCACATGGTGCGACCAGTCTCCTTGGGCTCCCCCCTGCTGCAGCGCCACTTTTTGGTAACCGTCGCTGCCCGCACCTACGCTAAGCCGTGTGCCTGGGTTATCGCGACCATCGGCGGTGGTGACATCAATTACCCCACCCGCCGCATTGCCATAAAGCACCGAGGAGGGCCCGCGAATCACCTCAATACGCTCAGCGCTGTTTAAATCAATCGCATCTAGCTGGGCCTGCCCATCTGGCAGGGTATAAGGAATGCCATCTACCATTACCGTGATGCCACGCACACCAAACGGGGCACGGGCCCCAAACCCGCGAATGGCAATACGCTGCCCCTGGGCAAAGTTATCGCGGTTTTGCAAAAACACGCCGGGCACCCGTGTAAGCGACTCATCCAGCCTGACACCCTGCTGCCCTTGGGCTATATCCTCTCGCTCCAGAGTGGAAACTGCCGCTGGGGTAGCGTAAAGCTCACGTGCCAAACGCGGGGCGCTCACCTCCACCGTGGACAGTGCTGTTGTGTCACTCACATTAGCAGAGGGTTGTGCCATTACCGGCACGCTAGCCACAGCACCAGCAAACAGTAGCGAAGAGGGCAGCATTTTTTTCATGGCATTCCCAATAAATATTGAAACAGATGATGGCTTGGTGGTTCACGCTTGACTGAGTTGAAACGGCTCTATTGCCCGCCGTGGCGCTGGCGGTGCAGTGCATGAACTTGAGCGTCCAACCCGGGCACGGGGCCATCTACAGCGAGCCCCGGCACAACGTCATTGATAGAAAGCGTTGCCACAGGGGGAGGCGCAACACCCAGTTCAGCCAGCCATACTCCCAGCTGCTGGGAGGAGCTAACATAGACAATTCGCCCAAGCCCCACCCACCCATGGGCAGCGGCACACATTGCACAGTGCTCACCCGAGGTGTACACCGTTGCCGTAGCCCGCTCTGCTGGCGACAGATGATTAGCCGCCCAGCGAGCCAAAGCGAACTCTGGGTGCTGCGTAGCGTCTCCCCCAGCAATACGGTTACGCTCTTCCGCGAGGATCTCGCCTTGGGCACTAACCAGTACACTGCCAAAAGGCTCGTCACCCTTGTGTAACGCCTCTTTTGCAAGCTCAACCGCGCGCTCAAGAAACCTCATCTCATGCGCTGCCACCATTACTCTTTCTCCTTATCACCGAACGTAACGTGCGCTTGACTATTTTTTACCTGAACCGACTATCACCATGTTTCACTATAGTGGCAAAAGTTCTACCACTTTAACTAACAATGCCATCGGTAACAGTAATGAACACTATTAACCCTAACAAACTGCACCACAGCAAATGGACCGCCGTCATACCTCAAAATAGAGAAAAACACTTTATCGTGACGCAACTGCTGCGGAATGAAGAAGAAACGGTGGAGCATGTTGTGCTGGAGGCAGTTCACTCTCACCGTGAGATCACGCTGGCATGGCAAGCGCTTAAAGACGACACCACCTGGAAGATGGGATGGAAGTAGCCGTCGACATAGCCGCGCCTAGAAAATAAACATAAAAGGCTTTGACGTCGCGTCTAAATCGTGGCACTGTAGCGTCAGTTGGTTAGCAAGCGGCATGGTTTCAGAAGTGTACGATCTTTTTCGGCAGCCTGATATTGTATTCCTTGTTTCACCCGCTACTTAAATCTGGGTAATACCAGGAACTTTATTACGGCGCATTAGCGCGAAAGGATCTAGACAATGGCAACTGGCACAGTTAAATGGTTTAACGACACTAAAGGTTTTGGTTTCATCGCTCCTTCTGACGGTGGCGACGACCTTTTTGCTCATTTTTCTGAAATTCAGTCTGACGGTTTCAAAACCCTTCAAGAAGGCGCTAACGTTTCTTTTGACGTTACCCAGGGTAAGAAAGGCCTTCAGGCTTCTAACATCAAGCAAATCTCCTAAGCCCTAAGCTTTAGAGTTTGCTCAGACCCTCAAAAGTCTGAATAACAAGGCCCGCTTATGCGGGCCTTGTTGCGTTTGGGCACCCACCTTTTGGGTGCCCGCTTTAGCTACGCGACTGACACACGCGAGTAAGCAACTAAGCGCACATCTACCGTTAGCGTTAGCGTATCCAGCGCTGCTGCCCGTGCACGCCCTTCTGCGCTCGCCCGATACAAATGCGGTGTCATCGCCAGCAAATCAGCTATCCTTTCTGTCCCCTCAAGCGATAACTCATAACAAAGCGATAGGGTTTGCTGATGTGCAAAGCCGTTAGGCACGCTTGCCTCCACAGAGCGCTCTGGCTTTAACGTGGGATAGATCACTTCCCGCAGTTCGCGCAAATGGTTTGGCCCTGCCTCCACTTGCAACAGCAGGCCGCCTGGCTTTAACACACGGGCAAACTCACCTGCTACGGGAAAGCCAAACATACACAGAACACAATCCAGCGTGGCCGACTGTACCGGCAAATGGGCATTACTGCCTACCACCCAACTTGCTTGAAGCGTATCCTGCTTAGCTGCGGCTAACACTGCCCACTTAGAAATATCCAGCCCCATTAATGATAAAGGCACGGAACCGGGTACCGCTTTTGCCAAGTGACGCAGGTAGTATCCTTCACCACATCCCGCATCCAGGCAGCTATAAGGTGCATTAGGCAAACCGGAGCCCGCGCGGTGCTCCTCCACCGCACTATTTACTGCTTTTGCAATAGCTTCATAGTAGCCACCATTAAGAAACCGCTGGCGAGCCGCCACCATGGCTTTACTGTCGCCGGGATCATGGGAACGCTTGTGCTGTACGGGCAACAGATTAACGTAACCCTGCTTGGCAATGTCGAAACTATGCCCTGCCGTGCAACGCCACGTACCGCCCAACATCTCTAACGGCTCACCATCCAATGGGCAAGCCAGTGCTTGAAAAGGGGTTATGCTCATAGGCGTTTCATCATTGAAATAGAAAGAGTAAATAAATATGCGGCTTGGAAAGTACAACGCAGAAAATGCGATGACGCTTAAACACGGTAAAGGCTAACACACCATGCATCGACTACTGCGTATTGCGGGCGCTTGGCCCTATTTGATTGCCATTTTTCTAAATGCCTTTGTGGATTTAGGGCATAAAATCGTTATTCAAAATACGATTTTCAAAAGCTATGACGGCACCGCCCAGGTCGTGCTCACTACGCTAGTGAATGGATTAATCTTACTGCCGTTTATTTTGCTCTTTAGCCCGGCAGGCCACGTGGCGGATAGCTACCCAAAGGTGCGCATTTTACGCGTTTCCGCCTGGGCCACCGTAGCAGTTTCACTGGGCATCACCACTGCTTACTACCAGGGGTGGTTTTGGCTGGCGTTTGCCATGACGCTACTGCTGGCGATTCAGTCGGCCTTCTACTCCCCGGCTAAATACGGCTTAGTGAAAGGGTTGTTCGGCAAACCTCGCTTAGCGGAAGCCAATGGGTTGATCCAAGCTGTCACCATTGGCGCTATTCTGGCAGGCACCGTGGCGTTTACTGCCCTGTTTGAAAGCTGGGTGTCGCCTGATGCCGAAACACCAAATAAGTTGTTACGCCAAATAGCTCCCCTGGGCTGGTTGCTAGTGCTTAATAGCATCCTCCAAGTCGCGACGCTTTACCGTCTCCCGCTGGATAGCACCCAACGCTCTGATACACCGCTAACGTGGCAGCGCTACCTCAAAGGTGCTGCCTTGAAAGGTAACCTGCGGATCATCGCGCGTCAGCCCGTCATTAGGCTTTCCATTATTGGTCTTGCTACTTTCTGGTCGGTGGGGCAGGTGCTGCTAGCCGCTTTCCCCGCCTACGCTAAAGATGCCCTTAGCATTGATAACACCTTAGTACTGCAAGGCATTCTTGCAGCCAGCGGTATGGGTATTGCGCTGGGTTCTTTGCTTGCCAGCAAGCTTTCTCACAATCGGATTGAAACCGGCTTAATTCCCGTAGGGGCACTCGGGGTAGCGTTAGGGCTATGGTGCCTGCCGCTATTCGCTACGCCCACTGGCCAAGCAGTTAATTTCATCTTTATTGGCATTATGGGCGGGCTATCTATTGTGCCGCTTAATGCGCTGATACAGTTTCACGCCGCTGATAACGAGCTAGGCACTGTACTAGCCGCCAATAACTGGATTCAGAACATCGCCATGCTGGGCTTTCTTGTACTCACCGCACTGTTCGCATTAGTGGGTGTAGAAAGCCTTTACCTGCTACTGCTGATTGCCAGCGTCGCTTTGGTGGGCGGCGGTTACACCGTCATAAAGTTGCCACAAAGCCTGGTACGTTTTCTGCTGAGTTTTTTGCTGACGCGCCGTTACCGTGTCGATGTTCACGGGCTGGAAAACCTGCCCGCTCAAGGCGGCGTACTGCTACTAGGCAATCATATTAGCTGGGTGGATTGGGCCATGGTACAGATCGCCAGCCCCCGCCCCGTGCGTTTTGTGATGCTGAAATCCGTTTATCAGCGCTGGTACCTTCGCGGTTTTCTAAAAGCGCTTGGCTGTATCCCCATTGAACGCGGCAGCGCAGCTGAAAATGCGCTGGCAGATGTGGCTAAACAACTCAACGCCGGCGAAGTGGTGTGCCTGTTTCCTGAGGGGGCCATTAGCCGCACTGGCCAGCTGGGCGAATTCCGCCGCGGCTATGAGCGTGCCTGCAAAATGGCTAACGCTGATGTCAACATCGTCCCCTTTTACCTACGCGGACTATGGGGTAGCCAGTTTTCACGCTCTTCTAGCAAACATAAAGAGTTACGCAACGCACCTCTGCACCGTTCGGTCGTGGTCGCCTTTGGCAAGCCGCTAGCGAAAGATACCTCTGCCGATGTGCTCAAACGACGTATTTTTGAGCAGGCCACCCACTCCTGGCAGCATGCCGTCGATGAGCTACCCACGCTATCTGAGGCCTGGATACGCAGCGTGAAACGTAACCCAAGCGCCCCGGCACTCACGGACCCCAGCCGCTCGCTCAATGCAAGCCAAGCGCTTACCACCAGCCTGCTATTAGCAAAACGTATTCGTAAACTTGCCCCTGGGAAAAACGTGGGGTTATTGTTGCCCACCAGTAGCACTGGCGTACTTGCCAATATGGCGACACTCCTGGCTGGCAAAACGCTGGTAAACCTTAACTACACTGATAGCCAAACAGCACTTGCATCAGCACTCGCCCAAGCCGAGGTCAGCACGGTGCTGACCTCGCGCCACTTTGTTGAACAACTTAAGCAACAAGGGCTAAACGTCAGCCAATTGCTAACCAATATTCAGGCGGTCTACCTGGAAGACCTGCAGTCGGCTTTTGGCAGCACTGAACGCCTCAGCACCTGGCTTACCGTTCGTCTACTGCCGGCGGGGGTACTTAAGCGCCTGTTCTGTAGCAACCAAGACGCCGACCGTACCGCAGCCATTGTGTTTCTAAGCGGCGAAGGAGACCAACCAAAGGGCGTAATGCTGAGCCACCGCAACCTGATGGCCAACATCAAGCAGACCTCTGATGTACTCAACACCCAGAGTAACGATGTGGTGATGGGGTCGGTTCCGCTATTCCATGCCTTTGGGCTAACGGTCACCCAACTGCTGCCGCTAATAGAGGGCCTGCCGCTGGTGTGTCACGCCGACCCTAACGACCCAATCGGCATTGCAAGGGCGATTGCCAAGCATAAAGCCACTATTATGTTCGGCACATCGCATTTTCTAGCACTACTGAACCGCCGCCAAGAAGTGCATCCGCTAATGCTGGAAAGCCTGCGTGCCGTGGTTATCGGTGCAGAATTACGGGATGAGCGCATATGCCACGACTTCACGCTCAAGTTCCACAAGCCCATTTACAGAGGCTATGGGGCGACAGAAACCGCGCCCGTTGCATCGGTCAACCTGCCTGATGCCATGGATATTAACCACCAGCATATTCAACGCGGCAAAAAATCAGGCACCGTAGGCATGCCACTGCCCGGCACCAGTTTCAAAATCGTCGACCCTGAAAACTTTCAAGAGCTGCCCACCGGTGAGGCAGGCATGATATTGATCAGCGGCCCTCAAGTGATGCAGGGGTATTTAAACGACCCGAAGCGCACTGCAGCTGCCATTAAAGTGATCGATAGCCACCGCTGGTTCGTTACAGGCGATAAGGGATTTATCGATGAAGATGGCTTCTTAACCCTTCTCGATAGCGCTTCCCGCGTTGCCAACATAGAAGCTGAACCATAGCCTCAGCGTGATTTAGGGCGGTGAAAGCCGCCCTAAATCACCTCAACACAACGCTTATAGCTATTAGCAATGCCGATCGCCGAACCATGAAGCGCATGGGTTGCTGCTTGTATTGATGGCCTACTCAGGCGGTTTTTCAGCAGCGTGCCCCGTTCCCTGGGAGGGATTACTTTGGCCTTCTCCACGCGCAATATCCTCATGGCTAATCACCACAACATCACGCGGCCACCACTCGGGATGGTTATCGCGAATAAACGTCATGAGTTTTTCACGCACGTTCATCTCTGCCGTCCAGCCTGCTAACGGATCGGAGGTCATCAAATAGCAGGAGATCGTTTGCGCTGTGCCATTTTGCGCAGTCACATAACACAGTAGCTTGTGGTGTTCGATAATCGACTCTTCCGCTTCAGCAAACTCAATAAACTTCTCCCGAAGCAGTGAGATGTCCGCACTCAGGTGAAGCGTTAGCTCCAAACAGCGGTAAAGCTTGGCACTTTTGACCGACAAATTCTCAAAAGGCTTAGAGACAAAATAGGTAACCGGCACAATCAGCCGCCGTTCGTCCCACACTCTTAGGCGAATAAAGGTGTAGAAGATCCCTTCCACATAGCACCACCGGCCTTCAAACATCACCAGATCGCCAATGCGGATAGGTTTCGCGAACGATAATTGAAAGGAGGACAAAATGTTGCCAAGCATTGCTTGGCCAGCAATCCCCACCAGCACTGCCAGCACACTGGCCGAGGCAAGAATAGAGAGCCCCATCGTCTCAAAGAGCTGGATTTGCCCCAGCACATAGACCGTCACACCAATAACCGTGATGAGAATAATGATCCGACGCAGTGCATAAAGCGATGTCAGCAGCCTGCGCTGGTCTCTGGGTTTGGTGTCATCGATTTCCCCCACCAGCCGACGCGTTAAGCGCAGCATAATGGTATCCACAAGGCGAAGCGCTATGGTGCCCATTCCCCATGCCAATACAGCGATTAACAGTACGCGGAACGTCGTAGTGGCCACCGCAGAAAAAGACACTACATAGCTCAATAACATCTGCGTAATCAGCGAGATAACGATCAGTGCCATGGGAATTTTAATGCGGGCAACAAAGATACTCTGGGCACCGGAGGGCAACAACTTGGCCGCTAACCCAACAATGCCATAAACCAACCATCCCACTAAACCGATAAACAGCAGGAACAAAGGAAGAGCAAGCCACTCCCACACCATCAACATGCCGAACGACGATTTGAAGCGGTCGGGAATATACTCTTCCAAAATTGAGGGGCCATATTCATCATAAAGCACGGGAATCGATGAAACGCTCTCCGGCATAATCAGCCAAACAGGGTCTTCATCGTGCAATTGATAGCGGCCAAGCCGAATATCGTAGGCCTCGCCTCCGGCCTGAAGCGAGGTAATTTCAATATCTCGACGTGGCATCCCAGCCTGCGGGTTCTGGCCAGTGGCGTCCTCAATGGCCGCATCCTGGCGCCCGGAAAGGCGTGAAACATTTAACCATTCACCGCGCTTAAACACCTCTGCCAGCTGCTCAGCCAGCTCACTACCCTGTTCGGCCTGCTCATCCGCCGATAGGTCAGAAAGATTAAGCAGGTGGGCCGCCGCGGCATAATTCTTCTCATTGGTAAGCTCGACAAAACTGCGTACTGTTTCCCGTGGCGTTCTACGCTTCACGTCTTCCGGGACATCCCCTAGCCCCACGTTCAATTCATCAACACTGAACCACAGCCTGTCCTCGCGCTCTTCTCCTTGAGTTTGCGCCGCGCAGAGGCTAGAAAGAGCGAGCGTGATTACCAGTACGAACCATACGGGCCATGAGTAATTTGCTTTCATACATGCCTTATTGTTTAAGGTAAGCCAAGTGTCAGTTTGACCATTTACGACCACCCATAAGCCTGTATTTAATGCTGGCCTTCCATGGCGGCGGTTAGACAAAGTACAGACTACCATCGTTGATCAGGCAAGGGCCGTCAGCGCACGACCGAAAAGGGCTGGGAACAAACTTGCTGATTTTAACAGCGCAAAATGGCGCGACAAACGACCAGTGGTACGTGACGAGATCGACTACCTGGGTGCCTCCTTCGACGATATGGCCCAACAGATTGTCTCTCAGATCAAACAACTCAAAGAGAAAGACGCCCAGCGCCGCCAGCTGATCGCCCAGGTATTTCATGACCTGCGTACGCCACTGGCCTCCATGCAAGGGTATATTGAAAGCCTGAAGTTAAGGCGTGACCGCCTTACTCCTGAGGAGCAGGATCGCTTTCTTGATATCGCCCTTAAAGAGGGCCGCCGTTTAAGCCGCTTAGTGGATGAGCTTACTGGGCGCCACCTCCAACCGCTGGTCGATGAAGCGGCTCGGCAAACGCTGGAAGCCGCTGCACAAGTACGCTTACCCCATCTTAGGCTTAGTGCTGCTGCACTTCTTCTGGGTAGTGCGTGCCGACCTGCAAGAGTGGGCGATGTACGCCGCTATTGCGGCGCTTATCATGGCCACCCGCCTGCCCTCCATCGCCCGCACACTGCCTAAAGTACGCTATCGCCTCAGCCGCTGTTAGAAACGGCACACACAGGTTAGCCACCTATACTGAACAGGAGAGGACACACATACGTTGAAAGGGGAAAGCTCATAGCGCCGCAGATTTCAGCTTGTGTAATGCATTGCCTCACTATAATTTACTGACATGGAAGGCCCTGCTATACAGCGTTATTGCCCAGTAACGCCTGAACAGAACTGACAAAGGTGACGTCTATGCCCCCCGCTGTCTCTCCGCTGCAAATTTCATTGCTACATCACCCGGGCCATGGCGCTTGTTGCTGTGGCTCGCCGCTGCTTCAACGCTTCCATGAACGCATGATGGCCGAGATCTCCCGTCGTCAATTAATCGGTGGTGCCGCGGCGGTGATGGCGCTTTTTGCTGGTTTACATGCCCCAGCGTCAATCGGTAGCCAACCCAAGCGTCAAGGTGGCCCTCTACTGCTAACCAACCTTGCCCTGTTTGATGGCAACGGCACAGCGCTGCGCGAAGGTGTAACCGTGCGCATTGAAGAGGGCCGCATTCAGGCAATTTTGCCTCAGGATGCCCCTGCGGAAGGTGCCGAACTGATCGATTGCGGCGGCCGCGTTTTAATGCCGGGATTGATCGACGCCCACTGGCACACCACTTTGGCGGCGATTAGCCAAGTCGCCGCCATGACCTCAGACGTAGGCTATGTGCATCTAGTGGCTGCCCAGGAAGCAGAGCGCACACTGATGCGGGGCATTACGTCGGTGCGGGATGTAGGCGGGCCGTCTTTCGCGCTAAAACGCGCTATTGATGAAGGCATTGTGGCGGGGCCGCGTATTTTTCCTGCTGGCGCCATGATCTCCCAAACCTCGGGCCACGGCGATTTTCGTATGCGCCATGACGTGCCTCGGGGTAGCACGACCCCCTTGAGCGAACAGGAGCGCCAAGGGGTAGCCGCCATCGCCGATGGTGAAGCCGAAGTGCTACGGCGCACCCGTGAGCAGCTGATGCTAGGGGCAACGCAAATTAAGTTAATGGCGGGTGGCGGGGTCGCTTCCACCTACGACCCACTGGATAGCACCCAATTTACCGAGCGCGAACTACGCGCAGCGGTTGAAGCGGCGGAAGACTGGGGCACCTACGTTATGGTGCATGTGTATACCCCCCGGGGCATTCAGCGGGCGCTAAGAGCTGGCGTTAAATCGATAGAGCACGGCCAGCTGGCCGATGAAGAAACCGCCCGAATGATGGCGGGCGAAGGCGCGTGGTGGAGCCTTCAACCCTTCCTCCAGGATGAAGATGCCAACGTTTACCCCGATGCGGCTCGTCGCGAAGCCCAGCGCCAAGTGGCAGAAGGCACGGTGCGGGCCTATGAGCTCGCCCAGCGCTTCGATATTAAAACCGCCTGGGGCACCGATATTCTGTTTAGCCCGCAAAATACGCCCAATCAACTGCGCCAGCTGGCCAAGCTCACCCGCTTTTACGACCCCTTAACGGTGCTGGCTATGGCAACAGGACGCAACGGCGAACTGTTAGCGCTTTCTGGCCCGCGTAACCCCTACCCCGGCACGCTAGGTAAAATTGAACCCGGCGCGCTTGCCGACCTGCTCTTGGTCGATGGTGACCCTAGCCAAAATCTTGATTTTCTTCATGATCCAGAGCGTAACCTACGCCTGATTATCAAAGGTGGACGCATCTACAAAGACACCTTACAAAGATAATAGTAATGCTTAAATCCTCCTCTCTGGTTGCCGCCATTGGCCTGATAGCCACAGGCTTCGCGACTCATACCCATGCGCAAGAAAGCGCGTGGCGTTACCAGCTCACCCCCTATGTATGGATGACAGGGTTATCCGGTGACCTGCGCCCACTGGCTAATTCCCCCACTGTCAGTACGTCACACTCGTTTAGCAACGTAATGGATGACCTGGAAGGCGCGTTTTTTATGGCCGGTAGCGCGCGACAAGATCGCTGGGTGCTGTTTGGCGATATTACCTGGGCGTCCCTTAGCAATGAGAGCATGCTATTGCCGGGCGTTGCAGTGAAAGGCAACCTGCGCCAGCGCTCACTGACCGCTGCCGCCGGTTATCAAGTGGTCAGCACGCCGACCCAATACCTTGATCTACTAGCGGGCGCACGCGCTTGGCGGATCGAAGCCGACGTAAAGGTGCCCGCCTTAGGGGTGAGCGCCAGTGACACCGAACGCTGGGTCGACCCACTCCTGGCCGCCCGGCTGCGCTCCACCTGGGCGACTAACTGGTCAACATTGGTGCATGTTGATGCCGGCGGCTTCGGCATCGGCTCTGATAGCACCTGGCAAGCCGTCGCTACCGCCAACTATCAGATAAATGAGACCTTTCTCCTTTCCACAGGGTTTCGACACTTAGCCGTAGACCGCGACGAAAACGGCACTCGCGTCGATGTCTCAATGAGCGGCCCACTACTCGGGGCTACTTGGATGTTTTAGTAACTCGTCCTTCCACGACGTGACGCCCCGCTCGTCGTAGGAGTAACACCCAAAAGCCTGAGCGGCTGGCCTCCTATCTGAGTCTAGTGATTTTTCTGAAACGCATCACTTAATGCCGCCGCTAAAATCCCCGTGGGCATCGCAATAATCCCGATGCCCGCCACCGCCGTTAATCCCGCAAAAAACTTACCTAGCCCAGTGATAGGAACCATATCGCCATACCCCACCGTCGTCAGCGTAGTAACACTCCACCACAGCACACGGGGCACGCTGCCAAACGCGTCAGGTTGGGCTGAGGCTTCTGCTAAATAAAGGCAGAAAGAGGAAAGTAACAGCAACAGGATCGCTAAACCCGCACTCAACCACAGCTCATGAGAACGAGACTTCAGCGCCTCTGCCAGTGCTGCCCAAGCCTGGCTGAACCTACCTAAACGGGTGAGCCGCAGCATTAACCCCAAACGCAACATACGTAGTAAGAAGCCGTTGTTTTGAACCATAAACCCCAGGAAGTAAGGCAAAATCGCCAGTAAATCCACCATGGCCCAAAACGAAAATACATAGCGCAACCGGCCTTTTATACCGCGGTAACGCGGATCTTCACCGACAACATACAGACGCAGTAAATACTCACCGATAAAGATCACCACCAACACGGTTTCTAAGGTAGGAAAAAGGCGTGGCAAAAGCGCCCGCAGCGTTGGCTCCGTTTCCAAAATAGCCACCAGCGATGCCAGCAGAATCAGCACACAGATGACTCTATTAATGGTCGACAACCCCTGCCGCAGGTGCGTTTCTAAGGCTAACTGCCGGTAAAGCTCAGCTCTATTTATAATCATTTCTTCAAAAGACTTATTAGTGAATGCAGCGATCTAAAACCCCAACAACCGCTTACGAACAGGCCGAATAGCGACCAGCAACAGGATAGCTAAGGCCAACCATTCAACAGAGGCCGGTAGCAGCTCCTGCACTTGGCTGGCCTGTTGAACCGGGTCCCATCCCGTCATCGCCAGCCCCTTATCAAACACCCAGCCGATCAGCACCGTCACCAGCAGAATGCTACCCAGATAAACCGCCAAGGCCTGGCTGCCAAATTCACGCCGCAAAATGGCCAGGGAGGCTAGGCTCGTTACCGGGCCAGCCAGCAGAAAGACTAACGCCATTCCCGGTGAAATGCCCGCCAACAGCAAACCCGCAGCCACAGGCGTGGCTGCCGTCGCACAGATATACAAGGGAATGCCGATCACCGCCATAAGAAGCAGCGCCAGCAGCCCACCCGAAAAACCCACCAGGGTTTCTGGCGGCACAAAGGTCACCAACACCCCCGCCAGCAATAAACCGGCAAACATCCAACGGCTGATGTCATCCAGTAAATCACTAAAGGCATACATTAACCCTGCCCTTACCCCCGTCGCTTCAGCGGCAGCGCCTGTTTCATCGCTCACCTCTTTAGATTCACAGCCTTTTGATGCACAGCAGCTGCTAACAGGGGTATTGTTCGGCACTGCTGATTGTCCGGTAAAGCCCACTAAAATGCCCGTTACTATCGCGGTTACCAAGGCCCCCAGCACCCGCGCCAGCGCCATTAATGGGCCTAACAGCACACTGGTGATAAGCATTGAGTCCACGCCAACGCCGGGGGTACTAATCAGAAAAGACGTGGTGGGCCCACGGCCCGCGCCACCCCGGTGCAACGCCAGCGCAGTGGGAATCGCTCCACAGGAACACAGCGGCAACGGCATGCCAATCACCGCTCCCCGGGTAATACTGCCCAGCCCGCGACCGCCCATCCAACGCTGTAATAAGTGTTCCGGCATCCACGCCTTAATTAGCCCTGCGATCATCAACCCCAACAGCAGCCAAGGCGCCGCGGTTAACGCAATGCTTAATAACTCTGACACCAGCTTCATCGCCTGTTACCTGCTTGTTAACCAACCGAGTAACCGCTAGCCTAAACCCTGTAATCGTTACAGGGTCAAGCTGATGAAAAGCGCTTATCGTATTGGTGAAGTGGCCGCCCGTACAGGCTGCTCTCCTGAAAGCATTCGCCACTATGAAAAACTGGGCTTACTGGCACCACCACAGCGTGGAGAGCAAGGCTACCGCCGCTACAACCAAGCAGCACTAGAGCGTATTGGCTTTATTCGCCATGGCCGAAGCTTGGGGCTAGACCTGCATAGTATTCAGGAACTACTGGCGCTCTCAGATAACCCCGACAACGACTGCACCGCCGCCGACGATATCGCCAGCCGCCACCTGCAACATCTTGAAGAACGCATTACCGCCTTACAGGCACTGGCCAATGAGCTGCGCCAACTGGTTCACCAATGCCGAGGTGGCAAGGCTGCCAACTGCCGCATTATTAAAACGCTGTATGACCACCAGCCCACGTGCAGCGAGCGGGGATGCGGGGAAAGAAACGAGTAGCGCGGTATCGCCGTACGCCAGCTAACGTTAACAACATCGAACTTCATCCGGCCATCGACTACGGTTATGACACACCCGCGTAATAAAGAGGATCATTGAATGATCGAGTCACGAGAAGAGCTTGAAGCCGTTAAAAAGGCGTGCCATGCCATGGTGACAAAAAGTTCGGGGCTTTCTGCTGGCTCCGCGATGATCCCCATACCCGGGCTGGATATTGGTTCAGACGTTGCCATATTGATGCGATTAATTCCCAAAATTAATGAAAAATTCGGCTTGTCGCCTGAACAAATCGACGGCATGGATACCGAAAGCAAGCTGTTTGTAATGACCGCCATTTCCAATACGGGCAGCAAGATGGCGGGTAAATACATCACGAAAAAGCTCATTGTGATGCTTCTAAGTAAGATGGGGGTCAAGGTTGCCTCAAAAGGCGTTGCCAAGTTCGTCCCCTTGGTAGGCAGTGCCGTTGCTGGCAGCATCAGCTTTACGGCCATGAAGTACATGGGCAATAGCCATATTGAGGATTGTTATGAAATTGCCCTGGCGACACTGGAAAAGGAGTGGCAGGGTCAAGAAATCATCCTTGAGCCAGAGCCACAACCCAAGACAGACCCGAAAGGTGCCCTAAGATAAGCCACGATTTTTCTTGCTGCCCCTACTGTTATAAAGAATGACTCAAACAAGCCTGATAAGAGCAAGACGCCCAACACTAGACGACTGGTCTAATCAAACGTAAGCTAACCCCATCGCGCTGCTGCAACCTTCAACATTGACAAAGCAACCACTACACTTCTTTTACTCACCAGAAAGGATTCCAACATGAAAATTCTGCTCGTTGTTACCTCACACGATAAGCTTGGCGACACCGGCAATAAAACCGGCTTCTGGCTTGAAGAGCTGGCCGCACCTTACTACGCCTTTAAGGATGCGGGCGCCGAGCTAACTTTGGCCTCTCCTGCCGGTGGCCAGCCGCCGCTTGACCCCACCAGCAGCGCCCCGGATGCCCAAACCGACGCCACCAAGCGCTTCGAGGCTGATACCGAAGCCATGCAAGTGCTAGCAAATACCCACAAGCTGGCCGATATCAATCTGGCGGACTTTGACGGCATCTTTTACCCAGGCGGCCACGGCCCGCTGTGGGACCTCGCCGAAGACCCCACCTCAATCCACCTGATTGAAGATGCCATTGCCGCCAACAAGCCAGTCGCCACGGTGTGTCACGCCCCCGGCGTGCTGCGCCACGTGAAAGGCAGCGACGGCAAACCACTGGTAGCTGGCCGCAACGTTACCGGCTTCAGCAACAGCGAAGAAGAGGCCGTTGGCCTAACTGATGTAGTGCCGTTTTTAGTAGAAGACATGCTGCAAGACCTTGGTGGCCGCTACACCAAAGGTGACGACTGGAGTTCCCACGTGGAAGTGGACGGACTGCTGATCACCGGGCAAAATCCCGGCTCATCAGAAGCCACCGCCCAAGCGCTGCTCAAAAAGCTTTCTGAATAGCGCTCTTCATCGATAAGCAAGGAGAAGTTGATGCCCGCGTATGTCGTACTTACCCGAGAACACACGCACGATGCTCAGGAAATGCAGCGCTACAGCGAGAAAGCAAAAGCCGCCCGAGAAGGCCACGACCCACAGCCGCTAGCCTTCTATGGTGATTTTGAAGTGCTGGAAGGCAGCGCCATGGAGGGAGCAGTGATTCTACGCTTCCCCAACATGGCCGCCGCCCGCGCCTGGTACGAAAGCCCCGCCTACCAGGAAGCCCGCAAGCACCGCTTCCTGGGGGCAGATTACCGGGTGTTTATGGTGGAGGGTCTCGAAGAGGCTTAATGCATTTTTAGGTGACCGGTTCGTCACACCCAGTTAGCGCTGGTGAATGGGAACACCGCCAAAACGTTTGAGAACTGCAGAGGCCTATTCGGCTCACCTACTGAGCCGAATAGCCGCAGTATTCGGCTCAACCACGTGGTTAATCTCACCTCAGGCGTTGGGCAGCATAATCTGCCCGGTTAAATAAGGCGCCACACGCCCTTTAATCACCACCCGTTCGCCCTCTACAACACAGTTAAGCGCGCCTTGGCGTGCCCCACCTTGGCGAGCAGTAAGCGCTTGCTTACCCAAACGCGCCGCCCAGTACGGGGCAAGCGAGGTATGCGCCGAGCCAGTCACCGGGTCTTCTTCCACGCCCACCTTGGGGCCAAACCAACGGGACACAAAGTCCACGTCATCGCCTTTCGCGGTAACAGCCACACCCCGCCCCGGCAGCTGTTTAAGCCGCTGCATATCCGGTGCAAGGCGTTCAATCACACTGGCGTCCTCAACCACCACCACAATGTCATCCGAGACCAACAGCTCCTCGATCTCGATACAGCCGAGGGCTGCGGCTACCTCCGCGTGCATTGCTAATGGCGCAAGCGTTTTCGCGGGGAAATCCATCGCCAGCTCATCGCCATCACGCTGCACTAATAGCGGCCCGCTACGCGTTTCAAATTTCAGCGTTTCTGTACTATCGCCCAGCACATTAAAGATGACCCACGCCGCGGCCAGCGTGGCATGGCTGCATAAATCCACCTCCACCGAAGGCGTAAACCAGCGCAGGTGGTAGCCTGCTTCCGTGGGTACAAAAAAAGCGGTTTCGGAAAGGTTGTTCTCTGCGGCAATGGCCTGCAGCAGCGCATCCTCCAACCACGCACCCAGCGGGCAAACAGCCGCTGGGTTACCTTCAAAGGGCTTTGAGGCAAAAGCATCTACTTGGTATAGATCGATTTTCATGGGGCTTTAACTTCGCGAAAAAGGGGCAGTAATTAAAAACTTCAACAAAAAACTATATAGCGCATTAGGAGATGAAGCCGATGGTTTCAAAAGCGCGGAGCGCAATGATCTATTCGTAGCGGCGCCAATCGTCGACTAAGCCCACTTATCTAAATTAAGTTCGACGAGCTTTGATTGCACCACTTGGCCACCTTTTAGGCCAAGTAACAGGCACGACAAGCGGGGTTACTGCTATAATAATTACTGGTCTGTCTAGGAGCGTTGAGATGGTTCGTAAAGCCCCAACTGATAAAGTCATGGTTTCCCGCGAGCATATTTTGCGCGCAGTGGCCAGTTCAAGCGCGATTGAAACAGGCGAGCGCACGGCAGTGATTGAGAAGCGTCTGAAGTCTCATACGCGTCGGTTTACCAAGTTAACCCTAGCTCTCTGATACTATCAGCTCGTTCTCACTGTATTTCCAAAACGTCTCGTACTAAGCGTTCAACAAACTGATAATCACCGTCACGCCCGGCTTGAATCGCTTTGAAGTAATAGTCTTTATGCTCGTTCCACAGGCTGTAATCGAGTGGTTGAGCACCCGCCTTGACGGCCATCACATCTAGCAGCAAGCGCGATATCCGCCCATTACCCTCTCGGAATGGGTGAATCAGTATAAACTCGACATGCATTTCGGCAAGCAATGTAATTAGCTGTTCGTCCCCTACCTCAGGTAACTCAGCAAAACGTGAGAGATACTGACCCTCAAACTCTTTTGCCAGCCTTTGGATCTATATAGGCGATGCAAACCGAATATTTGGTTTGGACATATCAACGGTTCGAAATTGGCCCGCCCAACGATACACATTGCCCAGCCAAGCTCTGTGCCATCGGCAAATTGTCTGGAAAGTAAGCGTTTTAGGGAAGTCGTCAAAAACCTGCATATAAAGAGCTGCAAGCAGCTCTGTTTCTGCAATATTTATCTCTACGGTGTCAGTGATCCCAATGAGATTTCCCAGCACCCTATTTTCCGAGCCAGGTTGGTACTCACCTTCGCTACCAGAAACAACATAGCGACTCATAAGAGCGACTTACCTCGCCGCTTGTTTGTATCTTCCATACTCCAGCCCCACAAGCTTCTGTTTGATCTTTTTGCGTGCCATGCTGCACCCAATTAGCATACCCAAAAAATACAAAAGGCCGCTCGATATTTCGAGCGGCCTGAAAGAGTCTAGCTAATCGTCATCCTAATTGGACGCGATCACTCCCACTCCATAACAACCCTAAATTAAAATACTATGTTTTCAGTAGTTTATACCACATAAAATAATAACGTGTAACTTTTGTGCAACGATGCGAAAAACATATAAATCCACCGAAGGTTATAAAATCAATAGGTTACGCTAAGTTGTTACACGCTGTGCTACCGCTCAAAGCTCACCTCAAGCTCCAAGCAGCAGCAAGACACCACCAAATCGTGTTAACATGAATAGTTAGCGCTTAGCCTTTCGCACGTTTCGCGCGTGTGTAGCTTGCTGCTCGACAATTTCATCGAGTTCGCCAGCAAGTACAGCCTCTTTAATCTTATGTAGCGTTGGTACAACTTCATCAACGCTAGCCAGGGCTATTGCTTGCTTTCCTTTGGCAAACCCAAGGGGCTTGCTACCATAGCGAACAGTTAGCAAAACAGTTCCATCAGCTGCATTCGTCCACCAGCGCTTAACTCGCTTGACGTACTCAATCTTCTTTTGAGCACCTTCTTCATCTTTCACCCACTTTGTTTTAGTAGGCGAAAAATCAGCATCCGTAGCGAGAGCAACTTGCTCTTCAATCTTATCAACAAGCTTATTCCTACGATTAACAACCGGATCTTTGGCGGCTTGGGAATTGTGCTGAACGAGCTTAAACGAATCGAGAATAGACATAAAAGTTGCCTCCTGTTCTGTATAACTACAATGTAGCTTCAGACACAGGAGGCTGTCATCCAATTTTAGAAAAAACCATCATCTAATACATTATTTTCCACAGGATCTTCGTCACCCATTATACCTTCTATGTGCCCAATTAGCCGCTCAAAAACACTAACCTCAAATGGATGCATAATCAAATAATCACGGAACCAATCTGCATTTTTTAGCCTACCTTTATATGTACTAAACTCCTTTCTTTTATTTGACGCAATTCGCTTCGATTTTCTTAGTATAAGAACTTCGTCAATATCCGTTGGAGCTGTGCTAATGGGCGTCATATCGAGCCACTCACACAATAGGAAGTATTTAGAACCAGGTATTGCAGACTTAACATCATGAGCTGTCGCAGTAGCTTCTTGAAACATGGTTTTATCTAAGTTTGTTTTACATTCGGCAGTCACATACCCAAGGTATGTTTCAACAGTCTCTGAATTTTGAAAGCTCTGCTGCCTAGATGATTTTAAGTATATTTTTTTTGCGATTGCAAAGTCCTGATCTTTTGTTCTTATCGACAAGCCACTACTGTCTCTTCTCGATGCCAAACTAGTTCTAAAATAAGCAGCAGAAAAACATTTCGTCGGGCCAAGAGAAACATCTTTCAGCTCTGGGAAGCACTTAGTTATCAAATAAGGCATAAACTCTTCAATGATACTATTATCTAATTTAAGCTGTCCTTTTTGCCGGTAAAGAAAATCGCTCTCTCCACAAAAAATCAAATCATGGTCCATGTAATATTTATAACCATTTAGTAACGTAACAAGCTCCTGTATTACATTTTCCTGACTTCCTTTAACTGCATTCATATCTGC
>NZ_AHBC01000005.1:0-93148 GCF_000236625.2 Halomonas sp. GFAJ-1 | reverse complement strand
TGCTTTACATTACCCTTTGACAATTTCATTCTATGATGAAAGTATCCTGCGCAATCAGTCCGCGACAGTTCTTTAAGCTTGGTTTCTTTACCTATGAATTCTAGCCAGTGCTGGAGATGCGTTTTAATAGTCACGAACCTGCCACTTACTATCAACTTGCTCTCTACGTCTTTCTGACGCTGGGCAAGATACTTGCTTACGCCACCTTTCGTGGTTAGGGAAAAGTATGTCTTGCCCATTCTTTGATTAGCATACAACTCTAAGTAGAGCTCTTTCCCCTTCTCCATAGCAGTCGATTGGCTGCGAGTACGCAAGCTTTTCCTAGCATACTTTTTCTCATTCTCCAGCCACATGCGAAAATGCCAGTATTCGCCTCGCTTGTATATTATGGCTTCGTCAAAAATCTTTATTTCGTCTTCTGAAAAGTTCTTCTTCTTTATAGTCATTGCCAAGTCTCAAAGTACTACTGTCCGCAGTAGTCACAGTTCTGTGCGACATTTTGTGCAACGCTATAAAAAAAACGCAAGGAAATCAACGAGTGAATTCCTTGCGTGCCACTTTTGTGTAACTTTTAAATTCAATTAAATCAGCGGCTTACTAAAGAAACACTACTCCCACTCAATAGTAGCAGGCGGCTTACTACTCACGTCATAAGTCACCCGCGAAACCCCTTCCAACTCGTTGATAATCCGGTTGGAAACCTTCTCCAGCAGCTCGTAGGGCAGGTGCGCCCAGCGGGCGGTCATGAAGTCGATGGTTTCTACTGCGCGTAGCGCGATGACCCATTCGTAGCGGCGGCCGTCGCCTACTACGCCTACCGATTTCACCGGTAGGAACACGGCGAAGGCTTGGCTGGTTTTATCGTACCAACCGGAGGCGCGCAGTTCTTCGATGAAGATGGCGTCGGCATCACGCAGGATATCGGCGTACTCTTTCTTCACTTCACCCAGAATGCGCACGCCCAGGCCGGGGCCAGGGAACGGGTGGCGGTAAACCATATCGTAGGGCAAGCCGAGCTCTAGGCCGAGTTTGCGCACTTCGTCTTTGAACAGTTCGCGCAGCGGCTCGACCAGCTTGAGCTTCATGGTTTCCGGCAGGCCACCCACGTTGTGGTGGGATTTGATTACGTGCGCTTTGCCGGTTTTAGAGGCGGCAGATTCAATCACGTCCGGGTAGATGGTGCCCTGGGCCAGGAAATCGACGCCTTCAATTTTGCTGGCTTCTTCATCGAATACGTCAATGAACGTATTACCGATGATTTTACGCTTGGCTTCCGGGTCGTTTTCGCCCTTCAGCTTGCCGAGGAACAGCTCTTCGGCGTCTACGCGGATCACCTTAACGCCCATGTGCTTGGCGAAGG
Organism: Halomonas sp. GFAJ-1; assembly: GCF_000236625.2. Lineage (NCBI taxonomy): Bacteria > Pseudomonadati > Pseudomonadota > Gammaproteobacteria > Oceanospirillales > Halomonadaceae > Halomonas > Halomonas sp. GFAJ-1. Next base: position 91,788 of record NZ_AHBC01000005.1, on the reverse strand, counting down.
TTTCCATCACTTGGTCGCCTTCGTTTTTGCGCAGCAGGCCGTTATCGACGAACACACAGGTCAGCTGGTCGCCAATGGCTTTGTGCAGCAGCGCGGCCACAACAGAAGAATCGACACCACCGGAGAGGCCCAGCAGTACGTGGCGGTCGCCCACTTGCTCGCGCACACGGCTTACTTGGTCTTCGATGATTTGTGCCGGTGTCCACAGCTTCTCGGCGCCGCAAATATCCAGCACGAAGTGCTCAAGAATGCGCTGGCCTTGCAGGGTGTGGGTCACTTCCGGGTGGAACTGTACACCGTAAAACTGCTTCTCTTCCCAGGCCATGGCAGCAATCGGGCAGCTCGGCGTGGAAGCGGTCACGGTGAAGGTGTCGGGGGCTTTGGCTACCTTATCGCCGTGGCTCATCCATACGTCTAGCAGGCCTTTGCCGCTGTCCGCATCCACGTGGTCTTTAATGTCTTTGAACAGCGCGGTTTCAGCGTCGATTTGAATTTGGGCATAGCCAAACTCACGCTGGTTAGAGCCTTCTACCTTACCGCCAAGCTGCTCAGCCATGGTCTGCATGCCGTAGCAAATACCAAATACCGGCAGGCCCATTTCAAACACACACTGGGGGGCGCGGGGGGAATCCAGCTCAGTGACGGATTCCGGGCCACCGGCCAGGATGATGCCGTTGGGGTTGTATTCGCGAATCTCTTCTTCGGTGATGTCGAAGGCGCGGATTTCAGAGAATACGCCGATTTCGCGAACCCGACGGGCGATCAGCTGGGTGTACTGGGAGCCGAAGTCGAGAATCAGAATCTTATGGGCGTGAATGTCACTCATGGCGGGGTCTCGGTTGAGCGGTGGAGGTGCCGCTGGTAAAGCCAAAAAGCAAGCGGCGGGGCTAAGTGCCCGCCGCCATTTAATGTGGAAACCTCCGATTAACGATGACATCCGGTTAATCAGAGGTTCCATGGTCGTTGCGCTGTTAGCTCACCCGGTAGTTGGGCGCTTCTTTAGTGATCTGCACGTTGTGAACGTGAGATTCGTTAAAGCCAGCACTGGTAATTTGTACGAACTCCGGCTTGGTACGCATTTCTTGAATATCGCGGCAGCCGGTATAACCCATGGAGGCGCGCAGCCCGCCCATCAGCTGGTGAACGATGGCGCCCATCATTCCCTTATAGGGCACGCGGCCTTCAATGCCTTCCGGCACCAGCTTCTCGGCACCTTCGGCTTTATCTTGGAAGTAGCGGTCGGCGCTGCCCTGGTTCTGAGACATGGCGCCCATGGAACCCATGCCACGGTAGGCTTTGTAGGTACGGCCTTGGTAAAGTTCGACTTCACCCGGCGCTTCTTCGGTACCGGCCAGCAGGCCACCCACCATCACCGCGCTTGCGCCAGCGGCGATGGCTTTGGCTAAATCACCCGAGAAACGAATACCGCCATCGGCGATCAGCGGAATATCAAACTCTTTCAGCGCTTCGGCAACGTTAGACACCGCGGTGATTTGCGGTACACCGACGCCTGCCACAATACGTGTGGTGCAGATAGAACCGGGGCCAATACCCACTTTAACCGCGTCTGCGCCCGCTTCGGCCAGCGCTTTTGCGGCGGCGGCGGTGGCGATGTTGCCGCCAATCACTTGAATGTTGGGGAAGTTCTCTTTAATCCAGCGAACGCGATCAATGACGCCTTTGGAGTGGCCGTGGGCGGTATCCACAATAATCACATCCACGCCAGCTTCGACCAGGGCCGCCACGCGATCCGGGGTTTCCGGGCCGGTGCCTACGGCTGCACCCACTAACAAGCGACCGTCGCTGTCTTTAGCGGCCATGGGGTAAGTGCGTGCTTTTTCGATGTCTTGGAAAGTCACTAGGCCACGCAGGTGAAACTCGTCATCGACGATCAGCATTTTCTCAATGCGGTGTTCGCGCATTTTGGCTTTGCTGGTTTCAAGGTCGGTGCCTTCTTTGACGGTAATCAGCCGCTCGCGGGGGGTCATGATGTCCGCCACGCTGTCACCGTGGTTAGGCTGGAAGCGCATGTCGCGCTCGGTCACGATGCCTACCAGGGTTTCGCCTTCTACCACCGGGAAGCCAGAGAAGCCGTTCTCGCGCGCCATGGCCAGCAGGTCATCTAGCTTCGCCTTGGGGCTAACGGTGACCGGGTCTTTTACAATCACGCTTTCGTGCTTTTTAACTTTACGCACTTCAGCGGCTTGCTGGCTCATGGCCATGCTCTTGTGGATGATGCCGATGCCACCTTCTTGTGCCATTGCAATCGCTAGACGCGCTTCGGTAACGGTGTCCATTGCAGCGGAAAGTAGCGGGATGTTAAGAGAAATATTGCGGGTCAGGCGGGTTTTGAGGCTGACATCCTTGGGCAGAATATCGGAGAAGCCGGGAACGAGGAGTACGTCATCGAACGTAAGTGCTTCTTGGGCCATACGTAGCATAGCGGCAACACCCTGATGGAAGAGGAAGTGGGGCGTGGAAAGTTAATCCCCCATTATAACGTTTGGAAGGCCATACCAGCAATGCGATGGCGGCATATACAAAACAAGCAGCACCGCTGAGGGTTGCTGCTTGTTTGTTTAACCTAGAAAAATCTTAGTCTAGCGCGCGGTCGTCGGCTTCACTGGGAAAGTCCAGATCCTCCAAACGCCCGGTCACCGCCGTGGCAATGTTCGCCAAATGCGAGGAGACCCGCTTGTAGTGGCGAGCCAGCAGCGAGTACGCCACGGCTTCATGAAACTCGACCGCCTCTTCTTCACGCAATAGCGCTTCGATAAGGTCGTCGCAAATCCCACCTATTTCGCGGGCAGCCGTGATAATGCGGTGCGCCTGGGCTTCGTTTGAGTCCCGCGTGGCGGTAATCAACTCTTTAAACAACCCTGATAAACGCTCAGAAACCTTATCTAGCGGCTTCTGGTAGCGGTCTACATGAAAACCTTCGCTGTAGAAAGCGCCAACTTCAAAGACGTTTTTACAGTAATCGCCAATACGCTCGGCGTCTTTTGCAACGCTCATCAGCGCAAGGCAGATAGCCACATCATGGCCGGGATTAACGGTCAGGTGGCGCAACACCTTGCGGCGGATGGAGCGCTCAAGCTCGTTGACCGCCACATCGCGCTGGTAAAGCGGTTGGCGCACATCTTCGGCAGGCACTGTGCTGTAAAGCACCTCGTTGGCACGTGCGAACATCCAAGCACCATGCTCCAGCATCTTGGTCAGGTCCGCGTAGGCCTGGTCAATGCTGGTTTCCGAGGTAAGCGCACTATAAAGCTGTTTAAACATGGGAAACCCCTCGGTTGGCCGCGCTTAGCGCAGGCGCATGAACAATTCGGTCAGTGTAATGCCGACCAACGGCACCACCAGAAATACACCAATCAAGAATAAGAAGGCATAGCGGATCTGTTTACCCGCCAAGCGGCCATACCAGGTGGCAATACGCAGCGGAATCACCCGCAGCGGCCACCAAACAGCCGTACCGGTTAAGTTGAAGATAACGTGAAACAGCGCCACCGTCATCGCCGCAGCAACAGGGTTAGCCGTAGCCGCTAATACGCTGGTTACGGTCGTGCCTAGGTTAGCCCCCATCATAAAGGGAAGCACCCGGCGCAGGCGTACAACGCCCGCCCCTGCAAGGGGTACCATTAAGCTGCTGGTAATCGTACTCGACTGCACCAGCACAGTAGATATCACCCCAACGCCATAAGCACGGGCATCGGTACGGAAGAAATAGGTGCGGAACAGGCCATCCATGTGCCGCAGCAGAGCGCCGCGCAGGTTTTGCACCATAAAGATCAGCGCCGCGAACATCAGCAACATGCCTAACGCTGCCACAAAAAGCCCTGCAGCCGCCACGCTGGGCATCAGGGTGGCCCCCAGCCAGTTAGCGGCATCAACAATAGGGGCGGTGATCACTTTAATGGGGCTATTGGGGCGTGCCACTTCTTCTAAGCCAATCAGCTCGGCTAGCCAAGCCGCCAGGCGGGTGAAGATACCGCGTCCAGCGTCGTGGAACATCCCCGTTAGCCACTCCAACGGGAAGACCACTAGCACCGTCAGGATATTGAAGAAGTCGTGCATCATGGCGGCGGTAAAAGAGCGCCGGAAGTTGCGTTTAATGCGCACGTTCGCCAGCGCCACGATGACACCGGTGACGGCGGTGCCAATATTGGCACCCATAATGGCAAACACAGCCGTACCCAGGGTCATTTCCCCGCTCGCCACCAGCGTCACAATCAGTGCCGAGGTAAATGACGAACTCTGCACGATCATGGTGACTAACACCCCGGCCATCAGGGCGATAAAGGGATTTTCACCATAAGCAAAAGCGCGCGTTAAAACATCACTATCGCCACCAAAGGTGCCTAGGCCAGCGCCCAGCACATTGAGTGCAGCCAGAAAAAAGTAGAGGCACAAGCCCGCATAAATACCGCGCAACCAGGCCGGTACCTCACGAGGCACCTCGCGAGCAAGAGCAGGACGATCGGTGGAAGGTCCGAGATTCGACATAAGTGGTCTGCCGTGTTGGTGGACAATCTATGTATGACGTTTTGATGACAGTTTTGTGTCGGCGAGCAACGTACCATGGTTATGTGACACTTTGATGACGAACACAAAACAAAGCAGTGAATATTCGCATCACGGCTGCAAACCTAAGCACCCTGGCGAATACGTTTGCTGAGACAGGTTAGCGTATTGTCTAATGGTTGCACCCTAACTGATTATCGCACCGCAAGCGTTGGACGACACCTGCCTCCATGACCGCCTCAAACAGCGCCATCTTCTCAGTCAGCGAACTCAATCTCAAGGCGCGCAAGGCGCTAGAGCGAGACATGGGTGAGGTATGGGTCGAAGGCGAGCTTTCTAACGTATCCCGGCCCGCCTCAGGGCATATCTACTTCACGTTAAAAGACGATCGTGCGCAGGTTCGTTGCGCGCTATTTCGCCAGCGGGCGCGCTTTGTGGCCGCCCCCATGCGCGATGGCGACCAAGTAAAGCTGCGTGGGCGGGTGTCGTTATTTGAGCCACGGGGCGACTATCAATTAATTGCCGAAGCGGTGCAGGCGGCGGGCCTAGGCGAGCTGCTGGCCGCCTATGAGCGCTTAAAAGCACAGCTGGAAGGGGAAGGTGTGTTCGCAAATACCCGCCCCCTACCCTTTCCGCCCCGCAAAATTTTGATTTTAAGCTCCGCCAGCGGCGCGGCCATTCGCGATGTATTGGCCGTGCTTGAAGCACGCTGGCCGCTGGTGGATGTCACGCTGATTCCCGTGCCTGTTCAGGGGGCTGATGCGGCGCCTGCGATGATTTCTGCCTTGGGGCTATTAAACCGCCAACCACGCTTAGACCCCGAGCTAGATGTGGTGCTGATCACCCGTGGCGGCGGCAGCCTTGAAGACCTGTGGGCGTTTAATAATGAGCACTTGGCGCGGGCGATTTTTCACTCCCGCTTGCCGGTGATGTCGGCGGTGGGCCACGAAGTGGATGTCACCCTAGCGGATTTTGCGGCGGATATGCGCGCCCCAACCCCTTCCGCCGCCGCCGAACGCTTAGTGCCTGACCAAAACACACTGAAGCGCCAGCTGGAACAGGCAGCAAGCCGCCTGCACCGCGCTATGCAGGCCCGCCTAGAGCGGGATAGCCAGCGCCTAGATACCCTGCGTGCTCGCCTGCGCCACCCTGGGGAGCAGCTCAACCATCAGCGGCAGCACTTAACTACCCTCACCCAGCGTTTGCAGCGCGCCATGCAGCAAACGCTCACCCAGCAAAAAGCCCAGGTAACCCAACTGGAAAAGCGTTTAGCCAGCCAGGACATGGCACGGCTATACCACGCTGAGCAGGAACGCCTCAATAACCTACAACGCCGTTTGGCCAGTGCGATGCAGCGTGCCTTAGAAGCACGGCAAGTAAGGCTCAATAGCACCGCCCGCGAGCTAAACGCTGTTAGCCCCCTCGCCGTACTGGGGCGCGGCTACGCCATCGCCCAAGACGAAAAAGGCCACATTATTCGCCGTGCAGACGACACCGCACCCGGCCAGAAGCTCTCGCTACGGCTAGGTGAAGGAAAACTCAGCGTGGAAGTAAAACGGCGCTACAAAAAGTAGCGCCGCGAATGCAGGGGCTAGCCAACACACATCTATTTGCGATCTTTCTTATCAGATGCGTCGTCGTCTTTAGAACCTGGATTCACTTGATGCGTATCGGGCATGGGGTTAGCATCATCGTGATGGTCATCACGCTGGTCTTTCTTCGGGTCGTCTTTGTCTGGGTGGACACTTGCGGCAGAAAATTCGGTGTTCATATTACCTCCTAATCCTTGGTGGCGGTCGTTAGCGAATAGCGTTAACTCTGTTGAGTGTTGCCCCTTCACTATAGCTGCTAAGGGCGTTCTTTCCATGCAGCGCTCGACGCGCTGATTAGGCTGCTTCGCTGCGCGTGATTGAACCCACAGTGCTAATGAGGCTGCAGTAGAAACGGCAGCGCCTCATCCAGCAAGGTATCGGGTATTTCTTCGGCGATGTAGTGGCCACAGGGAAGTGCTTTGCCTTCAACCTGAGTGGCTACTTTGCGCCATTCAGCAAGCGCATCGAAACACGCCTCTATCGCGCCATCTCTGCCCCACATGACTTTTAAAGGGCAAGTAAGCTTAATGCCTGCGTCGATGTCCGCTTGGTCGTGGGTCAAATCAATACTGGCGCTGGCGCGGTAATCGCCGCAAATACCCGTGGCGGCGCCGGGAAGCGAGAGGCAGCGCTCGTACTCCGCGAGCGCTTCTAAGGCGAAAGGCGCCATGCCCGCACTGCGAGCGCCCATCACGCTTTTAAGGTAGCAGGCGGGGTCGCTGTTAATCAGCATTTCTGGCAGTGGCTGGGGGCGAATTAGAAAAAACCAGTGCCAGTAGGCGCGGGCAAAGGCCTCGTTAGTGCCGCGATACATGGCAAGGGTTGGGGCAATATCCAACAGCACCATGCGCTCAACGCGCTCCGCGTGATCTACCCCCAGGCGGTGGGCCACCCTCGCCCCGCGGTCATGGGCCAGTACGTTAAAGCGCTCAACCCCCAACGCACTCATTAACGCGGCCATGTCGTTGGCCATAGTGCGCTTGGCGTAGTTGAGGTGTTCAGGGTCGTCGTCGGGTTTAGCACTATCGCCGTAACCGCGTAGGTCTGCCGCAATAACGGTAAAGTGCTGGGCCAAGATAGCCGCCACTTTATGCCAAATAACGTGGGTTTGCGGATGGCCATGAAGCAGCAGTAGCCCAGGGCCGCTACCACCTATACGAAAGGCGATTTCAGTGCCGTTAACGTGGCGCGTGCGCTTCTCAAACCCTTTAAACATACCTTCACCCCACTGCATGCACTGGCGTGGTTGCGCCAGAGATGTTTAAGCGCTGACGGGCGAATCCGCCTTTAATACCTGCTCGAACAAAATCGCTTCGAAATGCTCCATAGGCGCGACGGATTTGAGCGTTTTAGCGCGAAGAATAGCGCCCTCCCAGCCAGAAAGCACAAAACTCGCCAGGGCTTCTGGGGGGATAGTGGTATTCACCACGCCCTCGGCTTGGGCATCGCGTAAGCAGGTGACAAGGCGTTTCTCCCAGCGCTGGAACACAAGGTTCAGCGCATCGCGGAAGGTATCGCTCTGGCCGGAAAGCTCTTGACCCAGGTTGCCAATCAAACAGCCGGTTGTATGGTCGCATTCACGCATGTGTGCGCGGCCAGTGGCAAAGTAGCGGCGCAAGCGCTCTAGGGGCGGCAGGGTCGAATCTTCAAGCAGCGCGGCCAAGTTTTCATCGTACTCATTAGCAAAGCGCTCTATGACCGCCAAGCCAAAATCTTCTTTGCTGGAGAAGTAGTGATAAAACGAGCCCTTGGGCACACCGCAGGTTTTTAGAACGGCATTGATACCTGTCGCGTTATACCCTTGTTGGGCAATGAGTGCAGCGCCAGTCTCTATTAACTTATCGCGGGTAGCGGTGTTTTTTATCATGTTACGTAGACCAGTAGTCTAATAATTTTCAAATGCAGTGAGCAGTCGTTCTCTTTAACGACGCTATTAGGTAACGTCGCACTCGGCAAGCGTGTTGCACGCAATTTGCACATTACTTACCTAATCGCTGCTTAGGAATCGTAGATGCTAGCATGATACGCCTAATGACCTGGAATTTTCGCCCCTAGCCAACGGATAACGCGCGTTAATGACCCCTTCTCGCTATTACGCACCACATCAACAAGGCCGCATTCGTTTCGGCGCCCTGGCAGCGCTGCTGGTATTCGCCGGTGGGTTGGCGCTGGCGTGGTGGATTCTTAGCCAACCTCCCCGCGTTGAGCGGCGCCCGCCGCCGCCCACGCCACCGCCGGTTGTCGATGTCATTACCGTAGAAAAGCGTCTTCAAGCGCCGCGATTAACCGGATTTGGTCGGGTAGAGGCAGAAAAATCCACCCTATTGGCCAGCCGCGTTGCTGGCCAGCTTGAGCGCTTTGGGCAAGGCGTACTGCCAGGCCAAGTGGTAGAGCAGGATGCCCCACTGGTGTATATCGACCAAGCCGACTTACAGCTAGCGCTTGAAGATGCACAAGCGCAGCTGGCCAACGCCCAAGCCCTACTTGTCCTAGAGCAGGCCGAGCAGCAGCGCGCCCGCAGCGAATATGAGTCCTTTGGTCGCCAGCTTTCCGCAGAACGGCGTGCGCTGGTACTGCGTGAGCCCCAGCTGCGCCAAGCCCAAGCGCAGCTTACCCAGGCACGCGTAGCACGCGATCAGGCGGCATTAAATCTAGAGCGCGCTACGTTAAAAGCGCCCTGGCGGGCCATGATTCAAGACCGCTTAGTAGGTGCGGGCAGCCTGTTAAACCAAGGCACGGAAGTGCTTAGCTTAGTGGGCGTTGAGCAGTTTTGGGTGCGCGCCTCGCTACCCGGGGACACTTTAGCGTGGCTTAAGCCTGGCGACGTTGTCACATTAACAAGCCAAGGCTGGCCAGAGGGAGCCTCGCGGGAAGGCCGTTTACTATCAATACTGCCCAATTTGGAGGAGAACGGCTTACAAGCGCAGCTGCTGATCGCGGTGGATGATCCCCTCGCCCTTGAAAACAGCGCCCCCGCCCTGCGCCTGGGGGATGTAATGCGTATTACCTACCACACCACAGCCAATGAAGCGTTGATTGCCCTGCCCTCTGCTGCGCTACGCCCCGGCGAGCAGGTGTGGTGGGTAGATGACGACGAGCGCTTGCGCACTACCACCGTTACCCTGGCCTACCGTGGCCAGGAAGAGGCGCTGGTGCGCAGCGGCCTAGAAGCAGGCCAACGGGTGGTGGTGGCGGGCCTTGCCCAACCCCGTATAGGCCAGCAGGTACGGCTACGCCAGCGAGGCGACACCCCTGCACGTGATGAGGGAGCCACCCAATGACCCGCCGTGGCCCGCTGGCTTGGATGGTCGACCACGGTGTGGCGCCTAACCTTTTGATGGTGCTATTTATCGTCGGCGGCCTCTTCGCGTCGCTTGCGATCAAAAAAGAGGTATTCCCTGAGTTTGAGACTGAAATTGTTCAAGTCACTATTAGCTACCCCGGCGCCACCCCGGAAGACGTGGAGCAGAGCCTTCTACTCCCCGTAGAAGCCGCCATTGCCAATGTAGAAGGCATTGATGAACTCACCGCCAGCGCCAGCGAAGGAAGCGCTGTGCTGAGAGCAACGCTGACTGATGGCGTTGAAGTAATGCGCGCTTATCAGGATATTCAGCAGGCGGTGAATGCGATTACTACCCTGCCCAGCGCTGCCGACCCACCCCGTTTTACCTTAGCAGGCCGCTCGCGCAGCGTGGTTAGCCTTCAGGTCTACGGCTCGGTGGGCCTGGCAGCGCTCCACGACGCCGCCGAAGACGTGCGCGCCGAACTACAGGCCACCAGCGGTATTTCCCGGGTTGAGCTTTCCGGCAACCGTGATCGCGAAATCCAGGTTCACCTAAACGACGAAGCCATTGAGCGCTACGGGCTGGACCACCAGCAGCTTGCCAGCCGCATCGCCGAAGAGGCGCTGGACTTAGCCAGCGGCCAGCTCACCACCGCCGAAGGTGAGTGGTTAATCCGTTACCAAGGGCGGCGTAACAGCGCCACTGAATTCGCCCAGCTGCCTATTCTAACCACTGCCCAAGGCGCCCAGGTTGTGCTGGGTGATATCGCCAGGGTAAGTGAGGGCTTTGCAGAAACCGACCGCGAGGAGTTCTACAACGGCCAGCCGGGGCTTTCAGTGGATGTCTATCAAATTGGCAATCAAACCCCCACCAGCATTTCCAACGCGATTTACGGCGAACTTGAGCAACTGCGCGCCAACCTGCCTGAGGGTGTCAGCCTGGATGTTTCCCGGGATAGCTCGGTCATTTACGAAGACCGCCTTAGCCTGCTGCTGAAAAACGCCTGGATGGGCCTTGCGCTAGTCATGATCCTGATGGCGCTGTTTTTGGAAGCACGACTGGCATTCTGGGTAACCCTGGGCATTCCCACCGCGTTTTTAGGCGCCATGCTGTTCCTGCCGTGGATCGGTGTGTCGCTGAATATGATGTCGATGTTCGCCTTTATCATCGCACTTGGCATTGTGGTGGATGACGCCATTATGGTGGGCGAGAACATCTACAGCTACCGCGAGGAGGGCTACTCACTGCGCGATGCGGCGGTGAAGGGCGCGGGGGAAATTGCCGTCCCGCTCACCTTTGCCATTCTTTCTAATATTGTGGCATTTTTGCCGCTGCTGTTTTTACCCGGTTTTTTAGGGCTCATTTTCGCCACGGTACCGGTGGTGGTGATTACCGTGTTCTTAATCTCCTGGGTGGAAGCGCTGTTTATTCTTCCCGCCCACCTTGCCCACAGCCGCAAACCGCGCCAAACGCCCGCCTGGCAACGCCCCATTGAAGCCGTTCGCCAGCGCATGCAGGGTGGCTTGCACCACTTTACTTACCAACAGTTCGAGCCATTTTTGCAGCGGGCACTCAATCAACGCCTGCTTACTGTCGCCATTGGCGTGGCGGTGCTCTCCATCGCGCTGGCCTGGGCAATGAGCGGGCGACTGGGCTTTTCGCTAATGCCGCGGGCAGAGTCTGATCAGGTGCAAGCCAGCGTTACCCTACCTATTGGCAGCCATATCAGCGTTAGCCGGGAGCTTAGCCAGCAACTGCTGCAAGCCGCCGAGCAACTAAGCGAGCAAGAAGAGACGCTCAGCTTTAGCAGCTCCCGCAGCCGTCTGGACGGTGAAAGCCTCTCCGTTCGTTTGGATATTGCTAGAGACAGCTTGGAAGCGTGGCCGCCTTCCCGTATTGCCCGAGAGTGGCGTGAGCTAACCGGCGATTTAGTCGGCGCGCAGTCGGTGCGCTTTGAATCAGACTTTGGCGGCCCAGGCAGCGGCGCGGCGCTGAGCCTACGCCTCTCTCATCCGGATACCCTGGTACTGGAAGCCGCCGCCGCCCGGCTGGCAGAGCTGCTGGGCGAGTACGGGTTAACCGACATCGACAGCGGTTTAGGCGATGGCAAGCCGCAGCTTGAAATGCGCCTTTCCGCTGAAGGGCGTGCGCTGGGCTTAACCGGTAGCGATCTTGCCCAGGCGCTACGGGCGCCCCTTCAAGGGGCTACCGCCGTCGAGCAGTTTATTGGTCGGCGGGAGGTGAGCGTTGAAGTGCGCCTGCCCGAACAGGACCGTGACAGCTTAAACGAACTCTACCGCCTGCCGATACGCACCCCTGATGGGCTGAGCGTGCCGTTATCACGGGTCGCCGATATCACCCTCAGCCAAGCTTCAAGTAGCCTTCAGCGTGTGGATGGTCGGCGGATTATCACCGTGACCGCCGACACTGAAGGCGATGAGTCGATTAACCAGGTACTCGCTACCCTGCAGGAAGATGTTTTTCCCACCCTTAGCAATACCTGGCCCGGGCTTGAGGTCAGCATGGGCGGGCGCCAGCAGGATACCGCCGATAATCTCGCTACCCTGCGCACCGCCATGTGGTTAATGCTTGCTGCCCTCTATGCGCTACTGGCTATTCCGTTTAAAAGCTACCTGCAGCCGCTGCTGGTACTGGCCGCGATTCCGTTTGGTATTGTGGGGGCCGTGGCAGGGCATATGATTATGGGCTTTGGGCTTTCGATTATCAGCCTACTGGGCATGCTGGCCCTTTCGGGCGTAGTGATTAACGATGCCCTGGTGTTAATCGACTACGCTAACCGCAAGCGCCGCGAAGGCATGGCCCCACGGCAGGCCATTGTCGCTGCCGCCACCAGACGCTTACGGCCGATTATGATGACCACATTGACGACCTTTTTAGGCCTTGCCCCAATGATATTGGAAACTTCCCGTCAGGCGCGCTTTATGATTCCCATGGCGATTTCGTTAGGGTTTGGAATGATTTTCGCAACGGTAATCCTGCTGGTATTGGTACCCTGCCTTTACCTCGGCCTTGAGAATCTTCGGGAACGGCTGAGTAAGCCGCACCCACCCAGCCCAGAAGGAGCTCGCTAATGGCAAGGCTCGACTCGCTCCGCCAATGGCGACCCTCTCGGCTCGGGTTAAAGCTGTTTGTGGCGATTTTGAGCGTTAATGTCGCCATTGCAGCAAGTATGTTTCTGGCGGTCTCCTACAGTATTGACCGTGGTTTTATTGATTACCTGAACCAATCCCAAGAGCGGCGGGCAACGCTGCTCGCCGACGGGCTGATTACCCGCTGGGAAACCCAGGGCAGCTGGGAGTGGCTAGAACAGTCCCCAGAGCGCTGGCCATTTATTGTGCGCTTTGAGCTAGGTCAGGAGCATCGCGACCGCCCCTCCCCGCTGGGCGAGGCGCGGGATTTTGCCCTGCGCGATACCGACGGCAACTATGTCATCGCGCCCAGCGAGCGTCGCCAGGGCCCCAGCGACTGGCGATGGCTAACGCTCTACAGTGACATGGCGGAAAGCGGCGGCAACCAGGCTATCGGTGCCCTTGGGTTTCGCCCGCCGCAACATATGATGGAGCGCATGGAGAGCCGGTTCCTGGAGCGCCAGCAGCGCAACCTAGTGGTGATTGTGGTCTCGCTGGTATTGGCATCTTTATTGTTGGCGGGCGGGCTTTCCTGGTGGTTAGGCAGGCGCACCCGCGCCTTAGCGGGCGCCACCCTGCGCCTCACCGAAGGTGATTACCATACCCGCCTGGCGGTACGGGGCCGTGACGAACTTTCTCGCCTAGCACGGGACTTCAATGTGTTAGCAGCCACCCTAGAGGCCAGCCGCGACGCCCGGGCGCGCTGGGTTTCCGATACGGCTCACGAACTGCGCACCCCGCTTGCAGTGCTACGTGGTGAAATAGAGGCTATGCAGGACGGCATTCGCCCCCTCAACCAGGAAAACCTCGCCTCGTTAGCCCAGGAGGTCGCCCAGCTTGAACGGCTGGTGACTGACCTGCGCCTGCTCTCCCAAAGCGATGCCGGAGCACTGGATATTCAGCTCGCGCCCATGAACCTGAGCGAGTGCCTGAGCGGCCGTTTAACCGATGCCGACCGCTGGCTTGAAGAGAGCGGCTTAACGCTCATAACCCAAATAAGCCCCGAGGTGATGATTCGCGGTGATGCCCAGCGCCTGCGCCAGCTGTGGAGCAACCTACTCGATAACAGCTGCGCCTATACCCAGCCCCCCGGCGAGTTGCAGGTAACGCTCAGCATTGAGCACAAACACGCGGTGGTCGTATGGCAAGACAGCGCCCCTGGCGTACCCGAGAGTGAGCTTACAAGATTAACCGAGCGCCTTTACCGCGTTGAGGGCTCGCGGAACCGGGCCAGCGGCGGCAGTGGTTTGGGGCTTTCCATTGCCAGTGCGCTGGTGAGTGCCCATGGCGGCACCCTAGAGGCCAACGCCTCGACCCTTGGCGGCCTTAAATGGACGCTGCGCTTCCCTCTTCTCACGTCTACCCATTACCTAGCGAGCTGACTATGTCTTTACAAGACGCGTCTCAAGACGCCTCACTGTTGATCGTTGAAGATGAACCCAAAATTGCCCGGCTAATGGCCGACTATTTAACAAGCCACAACTTCGACACCACAATCATTAGTCACGGCGACGAGGTCATGCCGTGGTTACGCCAACAGGTACCGGCCCTAGTGCTGCTGGACGTTATGCTGCCGGGTAAAGATGGGTTAACGCTCTGCCGTGAGGTGCGCCAACAGTGGCCTACGCTGCCGATCATCATGGTCACCGCAAAAGTAGAGGAAGTAGACCGCTTGCTAGGGTTAGAGCTGGGTGCAGATGACTATATTTGCAAACCGTTCAGCCCCCGCGAGGTGGTCGCCCGGGTTAAAGCTGTGCTACGCCGTAGCCAGGCGGCCGCTGACGTAACTGAGCCCGCTGAGGCAGCACGCCAAGCCCCGGTTACGCTGAATGAAGATGGCTGGCAGGCGTTAGCCAACGGCCAGGACCTAGGTCTGACGGCGGTAGAGTTCCAATTGCTGCGGGTAATGATGCAGTCACCGGGGCGGATTTTCAGCCGTGAACAGCTGATGGATCACATGTACCGCGACAACCGCATCGTTTCTGAGCGCACCGTGGACAGCCATATTAAAAAGCTACGCAAGAAAATCCACGAAGCGCTCCCTGAGATGGAAATCATCCGCTCGGTCTATGGCGTCGGCTATAAGTATCAGCCGGAAGGGTAAACGCCTTGCTTAGTGCATCACCTGCCGGTTAAGAAACGCGATGCCCGCATCGATAGCACTGCCGCGCAGCAAGAAGCTGGCGAAGTGGCCTCGAAAGCGCTGCAGATACAGCTCGCTCTCGATGTTGTTATCCTGCAACGCTTGATAGAAATCGGTGGCGTGGTCAACGGGGACAAGCCGATCCCAACTCCCATGGAACAGGAAAAACGGCGGTGCCGCTGGGGTGATCTGCCGGGCGGGAGACGCTAGCCGATAGGCTGCGTTTTCTTCCGCACGGGTCCCCCCGATGAAATCGACCACTAGCCGGCCATCATTAAACTTGAGCAAATCGCTCGGCAAACCGCCTGCTAGCACCGCCGCTAGGCGAGTATGTTCACCGCCATAAGGCTCGGCCAATGGCCCCTCTTCGCCCGCCAGGGCCAGCAGGCTCACTAAGTGCGCTCCGGATGAGAAGCCAACGCCGACGATGCGTTGGGTATCGATGTTCCACTCGTCTGAATTGGCGTGAATCCATGCCATTGCCAGCTGTAAATCATGCAGTTGGGCGGGAAAGCGGTACTCGGGGGCAAAACGGTGCTCAATATTGACCGTCACGTAGCCCTGCTGGGCCAGCTGCTCGGCAATGCTCTCCATATCGTCGGGGCCGCGATTACGCCAACCGCCACCATGCACCACCAGCGCAGCGGGGCGCCGTTCAGCCCCGGAAGTTGTAGGAAGCAGTACGCGGGCCTCTAATGCTTGGGGCCACTCCGCTGGGGTGTAACGCTGAGACGGTAAGCGGGTAAAGGGAACGGTCTTCTGCTGGAGAGAGGCCTGCTCAATGGCCGGGTTCCCCGTGGTGCCTTGGTGGGTTGCCCCACAGCCGCTAATGAAAAGTGCGAGGGCGCTTAGGCTAAGGTAGTGACGTACAGTGCGTAGAGCTGGCATTCATGCCTCCTTATTAAACTCACGTGATTGACCGGGCCCTCACCCTAACGCTATGACCCCCTAGCGCCTTAAATGATCATGATTGTTGCACACTTAATGCAAACGGTTTGCACGTGCCTCTACCATACTGTGATTGTCTGATTAGCAATTTAAAACGCTAACTCGTTACCAAGAGGTACTTTATATGACACTTCGCCAGCTATTTGCCCCCGCCCTACTCGCCGTCGCTTTAACGCCGTTAGCGTTCACTGCACAGGCAGGCCATCATGAAGGGCATGAAGGCCGCGGCTATGACCGCGAGCAGATGGTAGAACGCATGGAAGAGCGCCGCCAGGAAGTGTTTCAGCGCGCGGAGCTAAGTGAAGAACAGCAAGAAGCGTTAAACGAAGCCCATGCCGAACACCGTGAAGCGTTAAAAGCACTCCACGAGGAGCACCACGCGCGGGTCGCGGAGATTCTTAGCGAAGAAGAGCAGCAGGCAGTGCGCGAAGCAATGCGTGAAGTTCACGAAGAGTACCGCAGCGAGCGTGGGCACGGTAAGCGTGGCTACCACCATGATAAACCTGAAGCGGAAAACGCCGCTGAGTAAGCATTTACTTACTTTTTAACTGCGATTAAATGCCCGGCTTTGCCGGGCATTTCTGTTTCTAGACGCCTAAAAATGCCAAGTGTTGAGAGGACGTTGACTTGAACTGGACAACTAAACCGCGTATTTTATTTGAACGTTCATTCAAAATAAATATCACCCCCACTTTGTCTAACAAGAGGAGTCCGCCTGCATGGCGAAAGACAACCCCATCACCCCCTCCCGGGACCGCCTCAACCCCGTGGTTTTCCACGGCAGCATGGCCGGTATCCTTATTTTCTTAGTGCTCACCATGGTGTTCACTGAACAGGCTGGCGCCTTTTTTGATGCTGGGCTGGCCTGGGTGAGTAAAACCTTTGGCTGGTATTACATGCTCGCTATTGTGGCGTACTTGGTGTTTGTGGTTGCCATTGGCATGTCGCGGTTTGGCAGCATTCGTCTCGGGCCTGATCACTCACGACCTGAGTTTTCGCTGCTCTCTTGGTCAGCCATGCTGTTTGCCGCAGGTATCGGTATCGATTTGCTGTTTTTCAGCGTTGCTGAGCCTGTTGCCCACTACTTGGCTCCGCCGGATTTAACCCCAGAAAGCCAAGCTGCAATGCGTAATGCCGTCGTTCAAACCTATCTGCACTGGGGGCTCTCCGGTTGGGGACTGTACGTGTTGATGGGTATGGCGCTGGCCTACTTCAGCTATCGTCACCGCTTGCCGTTGGCTATTCGCAGCGCCCTTTACCCAATACTCGGCAAGCGTATCCACGGCCCCATTGGTAATGCTGTCGATATTACTGCCGTCATTTCTACCGTGTTTGGTATTGCCACTAGCCTTGGCATTGGCGTTATGCAGCTCAATTATGGCCTCACCTATATGTTTGGCGTGCCCGAAACGCTGAGCGTACAGGTGATCTTGATTGTGCTGGTGGTCATATTGGCGACGATTTCCGTAGTGACCGGCGTTGAGAAAGGTATTCGTCGTTTATCTGAGTTCAACATGTTGCTGGCCCTCGCGCTGATGCTGTTCGTACTCTTTTCCGGCGACACGCTGGTACTACTGGATAAAGTCGTCAATAACGCCGGTGACTACCTATCAGGCTTTGTCGGTGCCAGCTTTGATACCTACGCCTTTGCCGGTGAAGAGGCTCAAGAGTGGAAAATGTGGTGGACGATCTTCTTCTGGGGCTGGTGGATCGCCTGGACACCGTTTGTAGGCCTGTTCCTGGCGCGTATCTCCCGCGGCCGTACTATTCGTGAGTTTGTCGCAGGCGCCTTGTTTATTCCGCTAGCCTTTATGATGGTGTGGATGTCTGTATTCGGTAACAGCGGTATTGAGCTGGTCGCCAACCAGGGCGTTGCCGAGCTAGGTGAGCAAGCGCTTAGTACCCCGCAAACCACGCTCTATACCCTGCTTGAGTACTACCCCTACGTCAGCATTACTGCCGCTGTTGTTACGGTTTTGGGTATCGTGTTTTTTATTACCTCTGCGGATTCCGGGGCCCTGGTACTGGCCAACTTCACCTCCATTTTGAGTGATGTAAACCACGATGCACCGGTAAAGCTGCGCATTTTCTGGTCGGCAGTGATTGGCTTAATTACTATTGCTCTGCTGATGGCAGGCGGGCTTGCTGCGCTGCAAAGTGCGGTAGTCATTACTGCGCTGCCTTTCTCGCTGGTCATTTTCGCCGTCATGGTGGGTATGTACAAAGCGCTGAAACTTGAGGGCAAAAAAGCCGACGCCCGTCGCATGATTGCTGGTGGCGCCCCAGGCGGCGACTGGCGCGAGCGTTTGGATCGCGCGCTGGACACCTCGAATCGTGCAGGTGCCGCCGCGACAATTGAGCACTCTATTCGTCCGGCGATGACGCAGTTTGCCCAGGAGCTTGAAAGCCGTGGCCAAACCGCCAACGTAACCGAAGAGCACGTTGAAGGTGAGTCGCTGCCCAACTTGACGTTACAGGTTGATTTCGGTGACGCCACCAGCTTTGTTTATCAAGTGTGCCCGCACCGCATGCGCACCCCAAGCTTCATCCCCGTGGATGATGATTTCTACGTGCGCTTGGATGTGTACCTAGCGGAAGGCGGCCAGGATAAAGACCTTAACGGCTACACCCGTGGTCAGGTGATTGGAGACTTAGTCGCGGAGTATGAGCGCCACCTGCACTTCCTCACCCTGGCTGGCCAGCAGATGGGGCACGTGCAAGCGATGCCCGGCACCATCGGCGAACCGCCGGAAGATGCACAGATGTAAGCAGCAGACGTAAGCGAAAAATCCCGGCCAGGCGGCCGGGATTTTTTTATGGGTGACGCTCAAAAGCGGCAAGCTGGGTGGGCTGCCCCAAGTGGGAATGCCATTCGCCAATCCCACCAAAACGCACACGATAGCCGTTACGACGCGCCACGCCCTGCGCCCAGTCACGAAAGCGATCCCGTGACCATTCGAACTTGTGGTCAGGATCACGAAATTCGCCATCGGCTAAATCAAACAGCGGGTTGTATTCACTGTTAGGCGTCGTCATTACCAAGTATTCGGGACGTAATCCGCCAAACACGCCCTGCTCTACCGTGGATAACCGCTCAGGCGGAATATGTTCAATGGTTTCCACCATGGCCGCGCCTGTGAACCCCATAAGGCCTGGATGATGTTCCGTGTAGGAGCCGCATATCAGCTCTAAGCGCCCGTGACCTGCCTGCGGCAGCTGCTCCAGACGAAACTTGGCTTGGGCCAGTAGCTCGCCGCTTAACTCAAGGCCAACCAGTTTCTCAAACTGGGGCTGGTGGAGTAGATACTGCAATAGGCCACCTGAACCGCACCCTAGGTCCAGTACTTTCCGAGCACCGCTGGCGCGCAGCCGCTCCACTACGTGAAGAAGCCGCTGCTGGTGTAAATCCGGTGCTTCGATATCGCTCATGATCCGCCTTGCCGTAGATAAAAGCGTCATGATGCAGCAAAGCACCTCAAGCGTGTAGGAAGAACGTGTAAAAACAGGCGGGAGACAGCAAACAAAAGCTGGAGAGAGGCAAACAACTCCGCTCAGGCCCTTGGCCTGAGCGGAAATGGGCGTGTTTAGAAGAACCCAAGCGGGTTGATGTCGTAACTTACCAGCAGGTTTTTAGTTTGCTGGTAGTGCTCAAGTGCCATTTTGTGGGTTTCACGGCCAACGCCAGATTTCTTGTAGCCGCCGAAGGCGGCGTGGGCAGGGTACTGGTGGTAGCAGTTGGTCCACACGCGGCCCGCTTGAATACCCCGGCCCATGCGGAAGGCGACGTTGATATCACGGCTCCAAACGCCTGCGCCCAAGCCAAACTCGGTGTCATTGGCGATGGCCAGCGCTTCCTCTTCGTCTTTGAAGGTAGTGACCGCGACGACCGGGCCAAAGATCTCCTCTTGGAAAACACGCATCTGATTATTGCCCTTCAGCAGCGTAGGCTGAATGTAGTAGCCACCGTTGATGCTGTCGTCCAGGGTCTCTTTATCGCCACCGGAGAGGAACTCCGCACCCTCATCACGGGCGATATCCATGTAGGACATGATTTTGTCGAACTGCTCTTGGGAGGCCTGAGCGCCCACCTGCACATCGGTATCTAGCGGGTTGCCGCGTTTAATGGTTTTGGTGCGCTCAATGACCTTGGCCATAAACTCGTCGTACATGCTCTCCTGAATAAGCGCGCGTGAGGGGCACGTACACACCTCCCCCTGGTTGAAGAACGCTAACACCAGTCCTTCTACCGCTTTATCAATAAACGTCGGCTCGGCGTTCATAATGTCAGCGAAGTAGATATTGGGTGATTTGCCGCCTAGTTCGACGGTAGAGGGAATAATATTTTCTGCGGCGCATTTAAGAATATGCGAACCAACGGGGGTTGACCCCGTAAAGGCAATTTTGGCAATCCGCTTACTGGTAGCCAGCGCTTGCCCTGCCTCAGCGCCAAAGCCGTTAACAATGTTCAACACCCCTGGCGGCAGCAGGTCGCCGATGACTTCCATCACTTTCAAAATGGACGCGGGTGTTTGCTCAGCTGGCTTCAGTATGACGCAGTTACCGGCAGCAAGCGCGGGGCCAAGCTTCCAGGCGGCCATTAAAATCGGGAAGTTCCAGGGGATAATTTGCCCCACGACACCCAGCGGTTCATGGAAATGGTAAGCCACGGTGTTAGCATCAATATCTGCGGCGGTACCTTCCTGGGAGCGTAGGCAGCCCGCAAAATAGCGGAAGTGGTCAATGGCGAGGGGAATATCGGCATTCAGCGTTTCGCGCACTGCTTTACCGTTGTCCCAGGTTTCCGCCACGGCGAGCATTTCCAGGTTTTGCTCTAGCCGGTCGGCAATTTTGAGTAGCGTATTACTGCGCTCTTGAACGGAGGTTTTACCCCAGGCAGGCGCTGCTTTGTGGGCTGCATCCAGCGCTTTTTCAATATCTTCAGCGCTAGAGCGGGGAATTTCGCAAAACACTTGGCCATTAACGGGGCTAATATTATCGAAGTATTGACCGTTGACGGGAGGAACAAACTCACCGCCAATATAGTTTCCGTATCGTTTTTCAAACGACACAACGGAACCGGCATCACCTGGGTTGGCGTAGATCATCGTAAAGCTCCTGAGTATTATGGTTATTAAAAGGTGCCTACCCAGTGTTGAACACACAGGCCATTCTCGATATAGCCCGATGGCAGGACGCACCCTCATCCCTTGGTAGGAGACGCCATGTACTCGCTATTAGTGGCAGATGACCACCCGCTGTTCCGCGATGCGCTACAGGCGGTAGTGGGCGCTGGATTAACCGATACCCAACTGCTGGAAGCCGACAGCCTGGCAGCGGCGATGGAGTGCATTGAGGCTCATGAGGGGCTGGATTTGCTGCTGCTGGATTTGAGCCTGCCCGATACCGAAGGCTTGGCGGGATTGAAAACCCTGCGAGACACCTGCCCATGGCTACCCGTTGCGATTGTTTCTGCGCACCAGGAGCGCCAGCTGGTACTGGACGCCATTGCGCTGGGTGCAGTGGGCTATATTCCGAAGTCCACGCCCAGAGAGCAGTTGCTGGCGGCGCTAACCCAAATACTCCAGGGCCAGCTCTACCTGCCCGCTGATGTTATGCGCCGCCCGCCGCCGCCAAACGTGCCGCGCTCGCCCGGCTTAGAAGCCAAGTCAGAAGAGAGGCAAACGCGGCTAGCGCGCTTAACCGGCAAACAGCGGCACGTGCTGCGCTGCATGGCCCAGGGGATGTCTAACAAACAGATCGCTCGGGAGCTATCGATTGCCGAAACCACGGTCAAAACACATGTGTCGGCGATTTTACGCAAACTTGGTGCGACGAGCCGAGTTCACGCCATCGTGATTGCCAGCGACGAGGGTGCTGGCGCCTTCGCCCAGCGATAAGCCTGTTAATGGCTATCGAGTAGCGTGCCCAGCAACATCTTTAAGCGCAGCGGCTTAAGCGGTTTCAGCAGGCAGTGCATACCCGCTTCCCGGGTGGCACGCTTTACTGCGGCTTCGTGGTTGGCGGTTATCACAACCGCCGCAAGGCCTGGATAACGCCGCCGCAAACGAGAGGCTAGATCGATCCCGTTTTCACGGTGCTCCCCCAGGTGGTAATCCACTAGCAGTACCGCTGGGCATTCACCGTCGCTCGCCGCTTCTAGGGCGCTTACCGTTGCAGCTGCCCGCACCCGACATCCCCAACTACCTAACAATGCCTGCATACCTTCAATAATGGCTGGGTCATCGTCAATGACCCACACGACACAGCCCTGCAGCGGGTCATGCACCCAGGCGCTGCGTAACGGCTCCCAGGCTTTTCGTTCAGCGCTATTTCCAGAAGCACTGTTTCCAGCATCATTAGGCGCGTAAGGCACCAGAATGGAAAACAGCGACCCGCACGAAAGCTTTGAGGTAAGTGACACCGGGTGTTCCAGCATCGTGCTGATACGGTCCACAATCGCTAGGCCCAACCCAAGCCCACGACTATGCTGCCCATTGGGTTGGGTAGCGCGGCGAAATTCAAGAAAAATCGCCTGGCGCTGAGGCTCGGGAATGCCCGGGCCCGTATCACCTACGACAATTTCCAGACCCTCCTTGCGCCGGCGACAGCCTAGCAGCAGGTGGCCATGTTCGGTGTAGCGCACAGCATTGCTTAGAAAGTTACGCACTACGCGTGCTAAAAGCGCTAAGTCAGACGTTACCAACGCGCTGGAGGGCACATAGTGCAGGGTAAGCCCACGTACCGCCGCCACCTGCTTATACTCCTCTGCAAGCGCATCCAGCAGCGTGCTAACCGCAAAGGGCGCTTTATCAGCATGCAATACTCCCGCATCCAGGCGGGAAATATCCACCAGCGTGCCAAGTAGCCCCTCCACATCCTTAAGCGAGCGACCGATATTCCCCACTAGGGCTTGGGAGGCGTCCGGCAATGCATGGGTTTCCAAAGCGCTGGCAAATAATCGAGCGGCATTTAAGGGCTGTAATAAATCGTGGCTTACGGCGGCTAAAAATTTGGTTTTTGAAAGGTTGGCAGCTTCCGCTTCGGCATTCGCGGCTAACAGCCGGACATTCACTTGGCTAAGCTCATCCAACGTGCGATGCAGCGCATCGGTGCGCTCACGCACTTGCTCAGCCAACAGTACCGAGCGCTCAAACGCCGCATACGGCGCGCCGTTAGGGCTACCGCCCGACTCTACCCGCTCCATCAGCGCTTGGCAGACCTTGCGCAGGCGCCTGTTTTCTTCGCGCAGTGCAGCGTTATCAGCTGTTTTGTCGTTATCCGCCGCTAGTTGGAAAAGCGCCAAACGCCACCCCCGTAAAGGTTTGATTAACGTGCATACCGTGATGCTGCTCACCGTAGGTATTAAACCCTACCACCCGTGCCTGTCGCAGCAGCGCCGATGCTGGGTCAATTTGCTGCAGAGACTCCAGCGCCATGCGGCGCAAAAAACAATCGCAGCCGATAATAGTGGCGTTATCGCCCAGGCGCTTACGCACGCCTAGCAGCATCGCATTTAGGTCTTCTAGCAGAGGGGCTGGCCGCATTGCAGTGAGCACAATGCCGTTCTCAACCGCGCAGTAAAAGCTCAGGCTGCTGTCATCGTTAACCCGCTGAATAGAGCGGATATAGTGCTGACCGCCAAGGTGAACGGCAAGGGGATGCTGGGCAAATATGTGAGGGGTTAGGGCATCAACACGGCAGCCCACCAAGGCTGCATATACCTCAGCGGCGGGCAGCCCATTAAGCTCTAATACGCGACGCTGCTCGCGGTCAGCATTCGTAACCACTAGCTTATGAGCAAGGGGTACGAGGTGATGGCTCGAAAACACCTCAAACGGTAGTCGGGTATTAAGCATGACCACCACCGCGGCACGGGTGTGAAATCGCCCATCAGCATACACATGGGTGTGCGTTAGGTGGTTATCATCCCCCGCCGAGCCACCAAAACTGGGAATACGCCCCAACGCTGCATCCAGCGTTGCCAGCACCTGCTCTTCACGGCTGGACAATCCATCGAGCAGGGTAAGCGCAAAGCTGTGTTCATTAATGGGCGCCAAGGCCTGCTGACGGCAGCGCTCTAATAAAGCATCCACCAGCGGCTGTGCACGGGGAAGGTCAAAATGCTCAAGGTCATCAATCAGCGCTGTTTCCACCGCGAAGACCCGCCGATCAAATCCGATCGCCACAATGGAGCCGCGATCATACCCCTGAGGGGTAATCTCACCGGCAGTGGTACAGCCGCTCATTGGCACATTACCAAACGCCTCCCCTAGCGCGTCCGCTAAGGCACCTAGCGGGTACTCTGCGCTGCAAAAAAACAGTACAAAGCCAAGCTGTTCGTGGCATAGCGCTTGGGCCAGCTCCCTGGCTGCCTGGTCTGGCTTGGGATGATTGCTGGCGGCGGTTAATAGTCCGTTATGCTTTAGGGAAGCTGTCACGGCGCCATTTCTCCAAGGCTGTATGGGTACGCGCCACGCTGTGGCGTAATGCGCTAAAGGCTTCGTCTACTTGGCAGGGAGAACGCGTCTCAAGGGCCATTAATGCCTCCAGCCGCTTCGCTTGGGCCGCCAATTGCTCTGCGCCAACGCTTAGCGATTCGCCCTTGAGCTGATGGGCTAAGCGCTCCACTTGATGAGCCTGAGCGATAGAGAGTGCGCCGGGGCTAGAAAGGTACGCACCAAGCTGAGCAGCGTAGTCGTCTACTTGTTGATGGTAGAGCATTATTAGCTGGGCAAGGCTCTCCTGCCCTAAAGAGCCCAGCAGCATACTTAGCGTTGCGCTATTAAGCACTGTTTGCCCCTCACTAGGCGTAGCGAAGGCGGCAAGCGGGGGCAGCCGCTGCGACGAGGGGAATAGCTGCAGAGATAAAACGTTGCTCAACGATAACAGTGAAAGCGGCTTGGTGATGTAGTCATTCATGCCGGCTGACAGGCAACGGGATCGATCATCTTCAACGCCACCTGCGGTCATTGCCACAATGGGCACCTGGGCAAGCCAACCACCCACCGCTCGCAGTTTACGGGTAACGGTAAGGCCATCCATATCCGGCAACTGAATATCCATAAAAATAAGATGCACTTGCTGGCTCTTGATCATTTCCAGCGCATCCTGGCCATTTTCCGCGCACACCACATCGCAGCCCAAACGCGATAACAACCCAGTAGCGACTTTGCGGTTTACGGCGTTATCTTCGACCAGCAGTAACGACGTGCCGGTAAAGTCCCGCGTGGGCTCAGAAGGTAGCGGAGAGCTGACCGGGCTGGCCTCCACTAAAGGGAGGTCGCAGTAGAAAGTACTCCCCTGGCCCGGCGCACTGGTCACGCTTAAGCGCCCCTGCATGGCTTCACTTAAGCGCTTGCAAATGGCAAGCCCCAGCCCGGTGCCACCAAAGCGGCGAGCCACGGTTTCATCTGCCTGCTGAAAAGGTTCAAACAGCAGTGCCTGCTGCTCTTGGCTCAAACCACAGCCGGTATCGCTGACCTCAAACGAGAGATAGTTAACGGTGGCATAAAGCCGCAGCGTCACCTTACCGTGGTCAGTAAACTTGATCGCATTGGCAATCAGGTTCAGCAAAATTTGTCTTAACCTGCCTGCATCGATCATGACCCAGGCGGGTACCAAGGGGTCGATGTCGAGCACAAGTTGAAGCCCCTTGGCTTGGGCGCGAGGTCCAAATAGCGCCATCACGCTATCCACCAGCGGTTTTATCGCCGTGGGAGAGGTTTCAAGGGTTAGGTGACCCGCTTCTATCTTAGAGAAATCGAGTATTTCATTAATCATCGCCAACAGTTGGTTGGCGCTGTCGTGAATAGTGCTAGCGTAGTCTTCAACTTGGGCAGCGCTTGCCGGTTCGCGCAGTAGCTCGCTCATGCCGATGACGCCGTTGAGCGGGGTGCGAATCTCATGGCTGACCATCGCTAGAAAATCAGACTTTGCATGGTTGGCTGCTTGGGCCTGTTTGGCGGTAACTTCCAACTGGCGGCTTAACTGCTCCTGTTCACGCCGTGCGGCGGCGCTCTCACGCATTTCACGCACTAGAAACCCAATCACCAGCAGTACGGCTAAGCTCATTCCAATGAGCAGTGTCATCAAGGCTTTATATAGCGTGCTGAGCAGCGCACGCTCTTCCGTTGCGGATTCTGCCAGATAGCCATTGATGGCGATCACAAAGCGTTCAGTCAGCCGAGTGAGCGCCTGTAGCTCTGTCTCCAGGCTGGTAATCGGTAGCTGGGCAAGCGTGTCGTGAGGTTCAAGCATTGGGTCTAGCGTATCTAACTGCTGCTGGATTTGGTCAAGCAGCTCGTTTGCCATCCTGACATTTTGCAATAACGAGTTAACCTCACCCTCATTTAACAGGGTGATGCGGCTATAAAGCAGTTCAAAGCGTAAGTTGAGCGCATCCTGCTCAGCTGGCGATATGGGCCCACGGGTGGCAGCTAGCAGGTGATTAAGCAGTTGAACTGCATCGCGGTCCAATTTATACACGACCCAGGCTGTATCTTCCCTTAGGCTTTGGGTCAGGTGATCTTGCCGCCAGGCAGCCAGTGCCGCAACCACCAGTGCTCCCGCAAACAGCAGCACGGTAATCATCGCGACAACCTTAAAGCGACGTGGATAGCGCAGTAGGCGGGGCGTATTGGCAATAGGGCCGCTAATGGACATTAATCTGCATTACCTGCCAGACGGCTCTAAAACGTATTTTCTCGCTCAGCAATTCCTCATTCTGATCAAAGGGATACAACACCCACAGCGGGCCATATTCACGAATAGGAATGGCTTTTTGATCGCGTTCGAGGGTCAGGATAACGTCGTAGTCGTAAAAATCGCGGAGCGGAATATCTGCTTCGTAACCGTTAAGCGCCAATACATGCACGCTTTCACCCTCGGCACCCAAGTGCTCCAGCAACGTACGCATTAATGGCCCGCTATAGTGGCTAGTACCTTCAGTCCAGGGAGTTCCCGTTTCAAACGCATGCTGTGGCAATGACTGCAGCATTTCCCTATCAAAATGCGCCTCTTCACCGTTATCACCCGTACCCGTGCTTATATTCGTGCGCGCAATGTCGCCCTTTACTTTCAGCATCACCGGCCCATCAGGCAGCGCTAATGCGGACTGCGTTTCAGCTTGCCCCATTTGAGGAATGCTGAACGCCAGCATAATCGACCCCAACAATAACGCTTTCACAGCCATTACCTCGTATCGAAGCGCTTAGGGCATAGCCTGATATACCCAGGCTACCCATCGCGAGCAATAAAAAAGAGACAGCATAGAGGTTACGCCATCTCTTTTCGTAGGTCAGGCTATTTACGCGTTTTTCGTCATTAAGCCGCCAGACTATTGGATACGAAAGTGGTTAGGTTTCAATTTTTTCGACTGTTTCAAAGCGCACTAGCTCCTCATAGGCGTGCCAGCTGGCATGACCTAGCACCGGAAGTATGAGCGCCAAGCCGATATAAAACGTCATTACCCCCACCAGCACACAGCCAGTCAGAATAGCGGCCCATAGCAGCATAGGGCGGAAATTACGCGCAACGCAGCGCACGCTCGCCTCGATACCTTCCATAAAGGTCAGGTCTTGATCCATGAGAGTGGGAATCGCAACTACGCTAATGGCAAAGGCACCAAAGGCCAAAATAGCGCCCGCCGCCGTTCCAACAGCCAACATACCAAGCCCTTCAGGGGTGGTTAGTAACGCGGTGTAAAGTGTTTCGGGGCTTGGCACTTCAAAACCAAAAAACAGCGCAAATAGCAGCGTAGCCAAACGAATCCAGGCGAGAAAGAAGATCATCATCATGACGCCCATCATCGCTAGTTGCCCAGCATGAGGCTTCCAACTGCCAAACGCATCGCCCAAGTTAGGCACTCTGCCCTGCTCTAGCGCTCGACTGATACCATATGAGCCCACTGCGACCAAAGGACCCACAAACATAAAACCTGCAATCATTGGCAGTAGCCAATACCAGTATCCCAGTGTGAATGCTCCAAACGTGATGGCTATACTCAAGCCCACCCAAAACATGCCATAGGACAAACTAACGGCGGTGGCACGCCGGAAGTCTTCAAGGCCTGAGGTTAACCAGGCGCGGGGGCGATCCATCCCTACTTTATTGATGGTAATTTTAACCAGGGGTATCTCGTTAGTCTTTGGCATATCTGCGTGGTCTTGTGTTTTTGTAGTTGTCGCATTCATGGCATAACTCCTGTGATGTACCAGAGCTGCATTCTTGCCTGTCCCATTAATCCCAACTTAATGGCTTAACGTCTTTTTAATGTAGTTGAACACAGCAATACTGAGAGCCTAGGTCATCAGCAAGTACAAAAAATCCACCACAGGGCAGTTTCAGCCAATTTAATCGATGCGTTAGCGCTTCCTAAACATCTAAAAAAGAATAAAAAAATCATTAAATATTCTTTTTTATTTTAATAGCGCTGATTTAAGGTATACCTCTATTACAAACAGTTAAGGAGTACTTCCATGGGCATGCGCCTACGTGCTGGTTTTGCTCTTGCGGTAGCGATAGGAGCGTTAAATTCCGCCGTTGCGGAAACGGGGCTAGATAGCGAGGCATTGCAGCGAGAGGTGCTTGCGGGTAGCTGCGCGAATTGCCATGGGACTGAGGGGCGCATGGAGGGGGTAGTGCCTTCACTGGCAGGCCGCTCTGCAGATCAGTTAGAAGCACGCCTTCTGGCGTTCAAGCATGAGGAGGATTCCGGCGCCACTATTATGAACCGCATTGCTAAGGGTTATACCGATGAGGAATTGGCTACCTTGGCCGACTACTTCTCTCACTTACCTGCAAAAGAGGAGCTGACACCATGAGCCAGCCTTGGAACCGTCTTAGCCGTCGCCAGTTATTAAAAGGGTTAGGTGGCGCTTCAGCGCTTCCCTTGATGGGTGCTCTTCCAACGTTTGCAATTGGGGGGCAGCATGCAGGGCACGTTGTGGTAGTGGGAGGTGGTTTTGGCGGGGCAACGGCCGCCAAATACCTCAAGCGAGCCAACCCAGCTATTAAAGTAACGCTTGTTGAGCCAGCAGACGTATTTTACACCTGCCCCTTTAGTAACCTTTTTCTAGGCGGTTTGAGGGATATGCGCTCTATTGCTCACAACTATGATGAGCTGCGCCAACGTTACGGCGTAGACGTTGTGCATGCACTAGCCGAAGACATAAATGCCGAAGCACATGAGGTGCGCTTATCCACCGGTGATACCTTGCACTACGACCGATTAGTGCTGTCACCAGGTGTTGATATGCGCTGGGACGCATTAGAGGGCTACGATGAAGCTGCCGCAGAGAAGGCGCCCCACGCTTGGAAAGCAGGCCATCAAACGACCTTACTAAAGCAGCAGCTTGAAGCCATGGAAGATGGCGGCACCTTTATTATGGTGGCACCAGGCAATCCTTACCGCTGCCCACCCGGGCCTTACGAGCGCGCGGGGATGGTGGCACACTATTTCAAAGAGCATAAACCTAACTCTAAGGTATTAATTTTAGACGCCAAGGATAATTTCTCTAAGCAAGGCTTGTTCACTGCAGGGTGGGAGCGTCTTTATGGCGACCGTATAGAGTGGGTGGGCCTTTCCAACGATGGCCGCGTTACCCGGGTCGATGCGGATAATTTAGAAGTTGAAACCGAGTTTGGTACGCGCCACCGCGCCGATGTACTCAACGTCATACCTCCCCAGAAAGCCGGTTGGATCGCAGACCGTGCCGGCGTAACCGATAGCTCTGGGTGGGTGCCCGTCAAACCCGAGACGTTTGAATCACAGCAGGTGGACGACATTTACGTGGTGGGCGACGCCACGGTCGCCGCGCCGATGCCAAAATCAGGCTTCTGCGCCAACGCCCAAGCGAAAGTAGTAGCCGCCGCCATTGCTTCCTCACTCGAACATCAGCCAGCGCCAACCGCTTACTGGGCTAACACTTGCTATAGCTTGGTCGGCCCTAATTACGGGATCTCTGTTGCGGGTGTCTATAGAGTCACCGACGGGGTCATTGCTGAAGTCGATGGCGCGGGAGGCATTAGCCCTGCCGATGCGCCGGACACTGTTCGGGCGCTAGAAGCTGATTATGCGGTGGGCTGGTACAATGCCATCTGCCAAGACACCTGGGGCACGCAAGTATAGGCACTAACACGTTAAACACATGTACTCACGGGCTGCCTGAACGGCGGCCCGTTTTATAACTAGCCCCCCTTGCCATAAAAGGAGACTCACATGAGTCATATTGCGCTGACCCTGTGGGCAGGCGTGGTAATAGGCCTGCTGTTTGGCGCCGTGGGGCAGGCCAGCGGCTTCTGTTTACTGCGTGGAGTCGCCAATAGTGCAAAGGGCGACTCTCGCAAACTCCGCGCCTTTGTGCTTGCTATGGCCACAGCACTACTGGGAACCCAATGGCTTGCCGCTCTGGGTTACTTTTCACTGTCGAACTCGCTTTACATTACGCCATCATTTTCCTGGCTTGCCCTTCCGCTAGGCGGCTTGCTGTTTGGCTACGGTATGGCGTTAGCTAACGGGTGCGGCGCCCGCTCG
Source organism: Halomonas sp. GFAJ-1 (assembly GCF_000236625.2). Lineage (NCBI taxonomy): Bacteria > Pseudomonadati > Pseudomonadota > Gammaproteobacteria > Oceanospirillales > Halomonadaceae > Halomonas > Halomonas sp. GFAJ-1. The sequence continues at coordinate 61,615 of NZ_AHBC01000005.1, read as the reverse complement.
CTGGTTTTACTGGGTAGCGGCAACCTGCGCAGTGTGGTCGTGGTGATGTGCCTTGGCATTGGGGCCTATATGGCCCTTTCCGGCGTGCTGGCGCCTGGGCGCATCTATCTTGAACAAGCCACCTCAATTCCACTGACCACCCAGGACATTGCCGGACTGGTTGCGCTGCCTGGGTGGGCCGTTGCCTCTCTGCTGGGTTTACCTATCGCTGCCTGGGCATTTTCTAGCGCACACTTTCGCGCCTCGCCCCGGGACTGGGTCAGTGGCCTTATCGTTGGGTCTTTAGTGCCGGCAGGTTGGTACGCAACGGGCGTGCTCGGCTTTGATGACTTTGAGCCGGTACGCTTAGCAAGCCTGACGTTTGTGGCGCCTATCGGTGCCTCATTGCAGTATGTAATGCTTTCAACAGGTACTCGACTCAGTTTTGGCGTCGCGGTGGTAGGGGGTATTATTCTCGGTGCACTTATCACGGCACTGATCCGACGCGACTTTCACTGGCAGGGTTTCCAAGGGCCAGGCCAAATGGCGCGCAGTATGGTGGGAGCAATGATGATGGGGGTTGGCGGAGTCCTGGCACTGGGCTGCTCAATAGGCCAAGGAATTACCGGTATGTCGACGCTTGCCCTACCCAGCCTTATCGCACTGCTGTGCATTTTGCTTGGGGCCTGCCTGGGGGTTAAAGGCCCGTTGGCACTCTCCCACATGGCTAACAACCACCGTTCGCTACATTGACTACATCCCGTTATCTAGGAGAGGCGTATGTCTCGTTCATGGTGCATAAAATCAGCGCTATCTCGTCGAAAAGTTCTGCAACACGGCATGGCGGGCGTAGGGTTAGTCTTGCTGTCGCCCATCTCTTGGGCCAATGAGGTTTGGCAACAGCTGGATGCTGTCCAGCACCTTCTAAATGGCGAAACACCAATTACCCAAGGCCTGACGCTTGATTTGCCTCATGTCTCAGAGGATGGTTCAGCCGTCCCCTTAGGTATCAAGTTCGACGGTGAATTAGCGGATAACGACTATTTAACCGATATTCACCTGTTTGCCACCGGCAACCCTCAGCCCGAAATCGCCACGTTTCGGCTTGGCGAGTTAAGCCGTTACCCTGAGATTTCCACTCGCGTGCGCCTTAATGAAACCCAGCACGTGGTGGCTGTTGCCAACACCTACCAAGGGCAAACCTTCGCGGTTTCTCAGGAGGTACGCATCACCGTGAGCGGCTGCCTAATGCGCGGCGAAGATAGCCAGCCTGAACCGCTGTCGAATCCTCGCGTCAGCGTTAACCAACAAGTCGCTGCAGGCGACGCCCTGGAAGTCCGCACGCTAATTAACCACCCAATGGAAACCGGGTTAAGGGAAGGCAGTGACGGTGAGCCTTTGCCACGTCACATAATTGAGCACTTTACCGTGCGCCTGGGAGATGAGGTCGCTTTCGAGGCTCAGCTTTATCAATCAATTTCGGCTAACCCCTATTTGCGTTTTCATTTGACGCCGCAACAGAGTGGAAAACTGATATTTGAGTGGCAAGATGACCAAGGTGAAAAGGCCCAGCACACCAGTGAGTTATCGGTCAGCTAACACAAAAGCACGCTGCATAAACCAACAACGCCAGGCTTAAAGCCTGGCGTTGTTGGTGTTGCTAGTGACCGCTTAGCGTACGATCATTACCGATATCTTAGAGTGGTGTACTACGTGCTCGGCGTTAGGGCCAAGTACATAATCGACAAACTTCCGCTTGTTATGCGAAGCCATCACAATGAGGTCGGCATCAATTTTTTTACCCACTTTAATAATGGCCTCCCAAGGAGAACCATCGACAATCACGCTTTGCACTTTAACGTCTTCAGGTACGTTCTCTTTGATAAACGTGTGCTGGGCTTCTTTAATAGCCTCGTGGGCTTTTTGAGAGAAGTTTTTAGGAAAATAAGCACCCACCATGGGCATCTTAAATTCTGGCAGCACAGTTACTAAGTGCAACGAAGCACCGAAGGTCTGGCAAAGCGTGATCGCGGTAGGCAGTGCCTTCTGCCATGACGCTGGCTCATTCAGATCAACCGGCAATAATATCTTTTGATACATGGTGACCTCCTTTAGGCTGCTGCAGCCGACTTTTCTGAACGCTCATTCTTACGGCGACGGCGTTGAAGAAGAACGACCAAGGCAAAAACGGCAAAGCCTGGTATCCACATCCACTCCTTCGCCCAACGGTCTACCGGTGCGAGCACTTCGATGATCTCCTGATCGAAGTCAAAACCGATATCCTGAGCCAAGCTGCCAAACTGAACAAAATCAATGGTCGCTTGCTCACCCTCTATCCATAGCTCTATGCCTAGCTGCTCCATGCGCTCCTCGCCCGTATCACCACGAGGTACAGGTACAAGCAGGTAGGTGGTCATGGGGTCACCGAAGTCGTCTTCACCCGCAATTTGTATGCGCAGGTTACTGCCATCTTCCACCTGGCCTAGCGCCTCAACAAACTGAGAAGGCGGAACCGACTCATAGGGGTCGTGAATCTTGTCCATCCAAAACCCAGGGCGGAACAGGGTAAAGGCAACCAACAGCAGCAACAGCGACTCATACCAGCGGCTACGCACCACCATATAGCCTTGAGTTCCCGCTGCAAAAATCAGCATGGCAATGGTCGCAATAATAAATATGACTATCCCCTGGAGGAACGACACATCTATCAGTAGCAGGTCGGTATTGAAAATAAACAGGAAGGGCAAAGCGGCTGTTCGCAGGCTGTAGTAGAACGCCTGGAAGCCGGTACGCAGTGGGTCGCCCCCAGATACAGCAGCAGCCGCAAACGAGGCCAGCCCCACCGGCGGCGTTACATCCGCCATGATGCCAAAATAGAAAACGAACAAGTGAACCGCAATAAGCGGCACAATCAAGCCATTTTGCTGGCCTAGCATGACGATGACGGGCGCCATCAATGCCGACACAACGATGTAGTTGGCCGTGGTAGGCAGACCCATACCTAGAATCAGACTCAGCAGCGCGGTTAGCAGCAGAATCATCATCAGGTTACCACCGGAGAGGATTTCCACCACATCGGCCAATACCAACCCAACGCCGGTTTGCGATACAGCACCCACTACGATGCCCGCCGTTGCGGTCGCAATACCGATGCCAATCATATTGCGCGCGCCAGCCACTAAGCCATCCCAAAGGTCAATGAAGCCCTCTTTTACATCGGCCGCTAGCTTACTGTGACCACGGAACAGAGCGATGATGGGGCGCTGGGTGACCATGATAAAGATCATGAACACCGTTGCCCAAAACGCAGAGAGCCCAGGTGAAAGGCGCTCTACCATCAAGCACCATACTAATACGACAACCGGCAAAATGTAGTGCAGCCCGACCATAACAGTGGGTCGCGTTTGAGGCAGCGTGACCACCTGTGAGTTCGGGTCGTCTAGTTCCAGCTCAGGATAAGAAGAACCTACCTTCAACAAACCAATGTAAGCAGCCGCAAGACCCACAGAGACCACCCAGAAAGTCGCATCTCCCAACAGGGGTTTTAGCCAACCAAGCCCATAATAGACACCAAACGAGAGCGCCATCAGCAGAATCAGGCCGGTTAAAAAGCCAATCACTTTATTTAGCAGCGGACGAACGGGGTTGCTAGACGGCAGACCCGACATGTTCGCTTTGAGTGCTTCAAGGTGAACAATGTAAATCAAGGCAATATAGGAAATAAGCGCAGGCAAAAAAGCGTGCTTAATCACTTCAACATAGGAAATGCCGACATACTCGACCATTAAAAATGCAGCGGCCCCCATAACCGGCGGCATAATCTGACCATTCACTGACGAGGAGACCTCAACAGCCCCCGCCTTTTCAGCACTAAAGCCGACTCGCTTCATCATCGGAATCGTAAAGGTACCCGTTGTCACCGTATTGGCGATCGACGACCCCGAGATCAAGCCGGTCATACCTGATGCCACCACGGCGGCTTTCGCCGGGCCACCCTTAAAGTGCCCAAGCATAGAGAAGGCCACTTTAATGAAATAGTTACCCGCCCCCGCCTTATCTAGCAGCGCACCGAAGAGAACAAACAGGAAAACAAAGCTGGTGGAAACACCAACAGCAATACCAAAAACACCTTGAGTGCCTAACCACTGGTGGTTAATTAACCCATGAAGGCTAACGCCACGGTGAGCCAATATGCCCGGCATGTGGGGGCCAAACAACGAGTAAGCAATAAAAATACCGGCAACCACCATCAACGGTGGCCCAAGCGCTCGTCGCGCCGCCTCCAGCAACAGCACAATACCAATAACCCCCACCACTACATCTTGAGTAATGGGGCGCCCCGGTCGCTGGGCAAGGTCAGAATAAAATAAGAAAAGATAAGCGCCACAGAAAGTGGCCACCGCTGCGAATACCCAGTCTTGCAGCGGAATACGGTCCCTAGGTGACCGTTTTAGCGCAGGGTAGGCCATGAAGGCCAAAAAAAGCGCAAACGCCAAATGGATTGAGCGAGCTTCCGTGGAATTAAAAACGCCAAAATTAAAAACAAAGGGGAGTGGCGATGCAATCCATAGCTGAAACAGCGACCACGATGCTGCAATACAGACAAGCAGCTTACCGGGTACTCCCAGGGGTTTCCGTGCCCCTGTGTCGCTGGATGAGACCATATCCTCAAGGTCATTATCAGCGGCTGCCGAAGGGTGTTTGTCATCACGCATACGCTTGCCCTACCTAATGGTCAGCGCTGACAGTCAGCGCTTTCAACAAGAAACGCGGACACCCAGGGTGCCCGCGCTTTATTACTCAAAAAGTGAGTGTTACTCATCTACTGCTATGGGTATCACGTCACGCTACCGTTTTACTCGATCCAGCCACGCTCACGGTAGTAACGCTCTGCGCCGTCGTGTAGCGGAGCAGTTAAGCCGTCAGCAATCATGTCTTCTTCGTTCAGGTTTTCAAACGCTGGATGCAGGCGCTTGAAACGGTCGAAGTTTTCGAAAACCGCTTTAACGGTTTCGTAAATAACGTCTTCATCAACGTCTGTAGAAGAGACAAAGGTTGCTGCTACGCCGAAGGTCTCGACATCTTCATCGTTACCACGGTACACACCGCCCGGGATAACAGAACGGGTGTAGTAGGGATACTCTTCGATCAGGGAATCGATTTCGTCACCGGTCACCGACACGATGCGCGCATCAATAGTAGTGGTCGCTTCCTGAATGGAACCGTTGGGGTGACCTACCACGTACACCATGGCATCGATATTGTTGTCTGAAAGCGCGGCAGCCTGTTCAGCGGCATCTAACTGAGATGCCAGCGCGAAGGTGCTTTCATCCCAACCGAACGCATTCATGACCACATCCATGGTGTTGCGCTGGCCAGAACCAGGGTTGCCGATGTTGACGCGCTTGCCTGGGAAGTCGCTGATATTTTCAATACCGGAGTTAGCACGAGCAACAACGGTTAACGGTTCACCATGCATGGTGAACACAGAGCGCATCTCTTCCCAGGCGCCATCTTCTTCGAAGTTGGCTTCGCCGTGATAAGCGCGGTACTGAACGTCAGACTGAACGACGCCCATATCCAGCTCGCCAGTTTTCATACCGTTAACGTTGGCAACAGAGCCACCGGTAGACGGTGCGTTACAACGAATGTTGTGCTCGTCACTTCCGCGGTTAACCATACGACAGACCGACTGGCCAACCACATAGTAAACGCCGGTTTGACCACCGGTACCGATGGTAATGTAACGATCTTGAGCTACTGCCGGTGAAGCAAAGCTTGCCGCTGCAATCAGCGCGCCTGAAAAGGCAGCGGTAGAAAATACATGGCGTTTCATGGAGATACCTCTTTATCTTGATGTTGTGAGCGTTATGCGCTTTGAAACCACCTGCAGAACGGTTCCCCTCAGGTATTTCGATATCAAAACGTTTTCAAGACAATCTGTTAACTGCATCGACAGTTAGTGCCGACTATTACTACTTTAGCGAAAAAACACGCGTTTGGCGAAACCCCATTCTGTCACAAGGACTTGAGTTTCAAGCGCCACTAACGCTGTGGATTTTGTAAGTCTAGCGGGCTTGAACGTTTAGTGGGCGTTAATTGGGGAGAATGGCGGGAATATATGCGTGTCGTGCATGACCTATGAATATTTTAAACACACGCATATATTGCTACAGGTTTAGGACTAACGTGGTCTTTTTATAAGCACTGCAGCCAACCGCTGGAGCCGTGGCGCGCCAAGCAGAATCAAACAAAATGCAACTGGCCAAGCAATATAGAAGGCGCGCCACCAACGCCCGAAAAAGCCATCCATCAGGCCTGTATTTGCCCAGGTAATTACAAACGTCATTAGTGTGACCATGTAGATCGACATTAAAAACGCGAACACTATCGGGGCGAAGCGAGGGGGAAACAGCATATGATCTCCAAGGTAACTACGACAAATGTAACTACGGCCACTGTGAATATGGCCACTGTAACTACGGCAGGTGCGAGCAGCGCACTATAAAACCAAAAGGAATATACTAATAACCACCATTAACTTTTAAGTCAACAGTGGCTACGTTTTGTACAAATATATCGGTATATACCGGCATCAGACGTTGTAACCCAGTACCGTCGGCAACCACAGCGCGATGCTAGGAAAAATAGCGACCAACGCCAACGCGCACCCCATGGCCACCACAAACAGCAGCGCCCAGCCCACAGTATGTTCTAAGCGTATTTTTGCCACCTCAGTGGTAACCATAAGGTTGACGGCGACGGGTGGCGTAAACTGACCGATAGCAATGTTCATCGCTAATAAAATCCCGAACCAAACCGGATTCCATTCAAAGTGCTGCATAACAGGAATTAGGATCGGCATCATAATCAGATAGATGGAAATAGCATCCAGCAGCATACCGGCCACCAGTACCGCTAGCATCACCAGTATCAATAGCAGAACACCATTATCGGTTAGGCTGATAATCCACTCGGCTAAATGACGGAAGGTGCCCAGCATTGTCCCCGCCCAGGCAAAAATACCCGCTAGGGAGATAATCAGCATCACCACACCTGAGATAATCGCCGCTTCCCCAAGTAACTCCCACAAATCGCGCAGCGAAAGTTCTTTGGTGAGAAAAAGCCCCACCAGCGTGCCATAGGCAACTGCCACCACTGCGGCTTCAGTAGGCGTGAATAGGCCAGAGCGGAGACCACCCAAAATCAGCACCGGAGCAAAGAGTGCAGGCAACGCTTGCTTAAACGTCGTGCGTACGCTGAGTAACTCAGCCCCCTCCACCGGCGTGCCGCCCTCCCAACCGTAGCGTTTGGAAACGATCATTGCTGGCACCAATAGCGCCATCCCCGCCAAAATACCGGGAAAGAGGCCAGCTGCGAACAGTGCGCGAAGATCCACCCCAGGCACCACAATAGAGTAAAGAATCAGCGCCACCGACGGGGGAATTAAAATCGCCGTGGATGCTGAGGCAGCGATAAGCGTTGCCGAAAATGGCTTCGGGTAGCCCGCTTTGGTCATGCTTGGCAACATGACCATGGCCACTGCCGCCGCGTCCGCAGGGCCGGAGCCACTCATGCCGCCCATAATCATACACACCAGCACCGCCACCAGCGCCAAGCCACCATGGCGCGGGCCAATCAACGCCTGGGCAAAGCGCACTAGCCGCAACGCAACGCCCGAGCGTTCAAAAATCAGCCCGGTCAGGATAAACAGGGGTATGGCAATCAGCGGATATTTCGCAATGCTGTTATACGTGTTGGTACCCAGCGTTGCCAGCATGTCGGGGGAAAGCCCCGCCAAGATGCCCACCGCACCAGAAAGCGCTAACGAAAAGGCCACCGGCACACCGGCAATGAGCAGCCCTGCGAAGGCAAGTATCATCCAGATATCAGGCGTCACTGTTCAGCCTCCCTTCTAGCCTGTCGCGGGTTTGCTGAACCAAGCGCCATAGCATGGCAGCTGACAATACCGGCAGCCAAAGTAGATACCACCACTGGGGCAGCCCTAACCCCGGTGAAAGCGACTCCCACTGGTACTCTTGCCATGCTAGCTTGCCGCCATACCAGGTAATCAACCCCAACACGATCAGCCCACACACGGCTTGAAACAGAATCAAGGCACTACGCCACCGCCCAGGCAGCGCCCGTTCTAGAAAGCCAATACGGATATGCCGGTTGCGCCTTAGCGCCACCGATGCGCCTGCAAACGTCAGCACGACTAGTAGGAAAACGGAAAACTCTTCGGTAAACGAAAACGAGCCGCCTGTTAGGTACCGAGTTACCACATTACCCAGGCTAATCAATGAGATAACAATAAGAGAAAGCGCACCAAGCCAGCGCTCGGGCCGCGCATCGGGAAAGCCTTTCATGGGGTAACCTCACAGCAAAAACTACCGACCCTCAACCGTAAGGGCCGGTAGTTGAAACACCAAAATGCTTAACGTGCGTCGATGGCCGATTGAGCGGCCTCTACCAGCTCTTCGCCGATGCGCGGCGCCCATTTTTCATAAACGGACTGGGTCGCATCCACAAAGGCTTGATACTGCTCGTCGGTTAGCTCCGTTACCGTGACGCCGCGCTCCTGAATAGCCGCCAAGCGCTCACTCTCCTCCTCACGGGTCATGGCGATTTCCCATGCGCCCGCTTCTTCAGCGGTTTCACGCAGTAACGTCTGATGCTCTTCGCTCAGTGAACGCCATACCTGCTGGTTGACGGCAAAAATCAGCGGGTCATTCATGTAGTTCCAGAGCGTTAAGTGCTCCTGGCCTACTTGGTCAATACGCGCCACGTCAAACACGGAAAGCGGGTTTTCCTGGCCATCAACCGCGCCCGTGGTCAGCGCGGGCTGGGCATCCGTCCAACTCATTTGCGTGGGGTCTGCACCCAGTGCTGAGAACGTATCTTGGAACAGTGGCGAGCCGACAACACGAATTTTCAAGCCGTTTAGATCTTCTGGCTGGCTAATCGGCCCACGGGAGTTAGAAACCTGGCGGAAACCATTTTCGCCCCATGCAAGCGGCATCACACCGCGAGACTCAATCGCTTCAAAGACCATCTCCCCCGCCTCACCGCCAGTAACTGCATCGACGGCGGTCTCATCGGGGATAAAGAACGGTAAAGAGAACAGGTTGAGTTCAGGCACCTGGGGGGACCAGTTGATGGTTGACCCCACCGCCGCATCAATCAACCCCGAGCGCATGGCGGAAAACTCGCGGGTTTGATCCCCCGATACCAGCTGAGAGTTCGGGTAGACCCGTAGGGTTAGGTCACCACCGCTACGCTCCTCAACCAGCTCGGCCCACTTTTCAGCGGCCTGCCCCCAAGGAAAGGCGTCAGACAAAACCGTGGAAACCGAGAGTTCACGAGCGTGGACAGAAAGTGAAGCAGAAAGCAGTGCCACACCGGCCAAGCCAGCGGTGAAGCGAGCCATAGAACGTGTCAGCGTCATTGTATTGATCCTTTTTTGATTTTTATGGGGCCTTGCTATTTTTTATCCTGCTCAGCTTACGTTAACAGGCATCGCCCGCTAACCCAGGAGCGCTCCATTGTAGGCACTCACGTGGTGAAAGAAAGCGCTTGATGCGCCTTTTAACCATCAACTTTTGGTGCAAAGGACGCCGAGCGTTACGGTATCGAACGCTTGCTGCTAAGCTACGCAACTCACTTTTTATAACGGCAGGGACATTAACGTGCCACTACGCGACCTGTTGCTCAGCCTGTTGGTTATCGCTATTTGGGCGCTGAATATTATTGTCATTAAGGTGGGGGTGGCAGAACTTCCGCCACTATTAATGACCACATTGCGCTTTATGTTGGTCGCTGCGCTGCTGGTGCCCTTCTACCCCGTTGCCCGAGTTCAGCTGCCTTTTTTACTGCTCCTTTCGGTGACGTTTGGCACGTTTCACTTTGCGCTTTTGTTTATTGGCCTGGGGCAGGCAGAAGCGGGCACCGGGGCGCTGCTGGTACAGATGGGCACTCCCTTTGCCACGCTGTTAGCCGTGGTATTTCTTAAAGAGAAGCTGGGCCCAAAACGTATCGCGGGGCTGCTGCTCTCGTTTTCGGGGATCGTCGTGTTAGCGGGTGGACCCACGTTACCCACGCCCCTCCCCTTGGCCATTCTACTGTTAAGTGCTTTTGGCTGGGCGGTATCGCAACTGTTGATCAAACGCGGGCCACCCATCGCACCGCTTGCATTGGCAGGCTGGGTGGCGCTGTTTGCAATACCCCAGGTAGCACTAGGGTCGTGGCTATTTGAAAGCAACCAGTGGCAGGCGATGCAGCAGGCAAGTTGGTTAGGCTGGGGAGCAATGATTTACACCGCCGTGATGTCGTCTATTGTGGCCTACGGGATTTGGTATGGGCTGCTGCGGCGTCATCCGGTTAATCGCGTGGTGCCGATGACACTGCTTATCCCCGTACTCGCAGTTGGCCTGGGTTCGCTACTCATGGGCGATAGCTTAGGGTTTCACAAACTTGCTGGCGGCGGTTTAGTGGTTGCCGGCATCGCGCTCATCGTGTTGAACATCGGTAAGCGCCACCCGGCCAAGGTGGCATAATCACCAGCGCCACTTAACTACTCAGGACGACAGAACCCTGCCAGGGCAGGAACGGACACACAGTCGCCAACTTGAATGCCGCGCTCGGCAAAGTAGCCTGCATTTACCTCAAGGGCAGAGTAATAGGCTGTCCCTGCTGGGTAGGTGGGGCACTCACGCGGCGCCTCAGACTCACAGGGCTGCATGGTGTTAATCGCCACAATGCGCCCTTCACCGTCTATATAAGCAATATCCAGCGGAATCAGCGTGCGGTACATCCAGAATGCGTTGCCCGCCGGCTGTTCGCTCTCGAAGCGAAATAGCATACCCCGGGTTTCCGGCAAATGTTCACGCCCCATTAGGCCACGCTGGCGCTGGGCGGTGGTTTCCGCCACTTCCACATCCAAGCGGTGAGGGCCTTCCCGGCTATGAATAGCGAGCGGCAAGGTGGTGGCTTGGCTGTTTTCTGCCGCCCACGCGGAAAGCAGCGGTAGCGGCAGGCTGGCGGCCAGAGAAACGCCGAGTGACGTTTTTAGCAACTGGCGACGAGTTAGGGTCATAACAGGTTCCTTTTGTTGTGCGGCGCCACGTGTGGACGATGTTCCGGCATAAGGTGTATCCCTTCCGCCAGGAGTGACACATGCACGTGCTCTTCCAGGGTTAGCTGGTTACGCCTGGCTGCATGCGTCGCGATGTCGAAACGTAGCATATCGCCGTTTGAAACTCTTAACGCTATCGACGTTATACCGCCAAGCACCACCATTTCACACACCGTAGCCGCAACGGGATTTTCACGCTCTCCATGGGATGGCCGTCCCCGCCGGTGCAGCACGATATCCGATGGCGGCAGGTACCAGGCAACACGCCTGCCCACGGCAAGCGACTGGAGCTCTTCGCCTACTTCCAGCAGCCATTCTCCCCACTTGAGACGGCGCTGACCATGCCAGTCCACGACCTCTCCCTCAAAGATATTATGACGATCAAGCAAACGCGCCACTAGCGGGGAGGCTGGCCGTCGGAAAAGCGTTTCAGGCTCGCCCTGCTGTAAGCTTGTGCCGTTGTGCAGCACGCAGATTTGGTCTGCTAGCGCCGCGGCTTCTTCTAAATCGTGCGTCACCAGCACAATGGGAATGGGTATTTGCTGGCGCAGCAGCGCCAGCTCCCGCTGCAGGCGGCGCCGCGTGACCTGATCTACGGCCGAAAAAGGCTCATCCAGCAGCAATGCCTGCGGCTCCCGGGCAAGCGCCCGGGCCAGCGCCACTCGCTGACGCTGGCCGCCGGAAAGTTCATTGGGAAAGCGTGCCTCCAACCCCTCTAAACGCACCTTGCTCAACCACTGTGTTGCATGAGCATAGCGCCGGGGCTGGGGCAGGTGGCCAAGGGCGAGTTGAACATTATCCAGCGCACTTAAATGAGGGAACAGCGCGTAATCTTGAAATACCATGCCGATCTGACGCTGCTGGGGAGGCAGCGAAATCCGCTTGCCGCCTACCCGCTCAGATGTTGAAAACCATGTACGCCCGGCGCAAGTCACCTGACCTTGTTTAGGCTGATAAAGCCCAGCAATGGTGCGCAGCAGCGTGGTTTTACCGCTGCCAGAGGGCCCTACCAGCGCCAGCAGCTCCCCGGGTCCGCAGCTAAACGTCGCATTGAGCGGTATTGGGCCGCTTTGTTGGGCAGTTACCGTTAGTTTAGCCACGCGCCCACCTACGCTTGCCTGCAAGGCCATACACCAAGCCCAAGGTGGTGAGGGACACGAACAATAACAGCGCCGACATACGCGCCGCGCCCTGCTCGTCAAATGCCTGCACACGGTCGTAGATAGCAATGGCTAAGGTGCGGGTTTCACCATCAATGGCGCCCCCGACCATCAAAATGACGCCGAACTCACCCAGCGTGTGGGCAAAGGTTAAGGCAGCGGCGGAGAGAATACCTGGCCACACTAGCGGCAGCTCAATACGCCAGAGGGTTTGCCATGGGCTAAGGCCGCTACACCAAGCAGCTTCGCGCAGATTAGCGGGCACGTGTTCAAAGGCTCGTTGAATAGGCTGAATGGCGAAGGGAAGATTAGCAATGAGCGACGCTAGCAAGATGCCGCTAAAGGTGAAGTTTAATCCGCCCCCGGTAAGCGTTGCCCATACGCTGCCTAATGGCGCGTCACGGCCAAACTGCTGCAGTAAATAGAACCCCAGCACCGTGGGTGGCAGCACCAGCGGCAGCGCAATAAGGGCTTCGCATAGCCCTTTGCCACGAAACCTAGCCGTTGCCAGGGCGCGACCTGCCCATATTCCGACGGGAAGTAAAAACAGGCACGTTAAGGCGGCCAAACGGAGTGAAACAGACAGTGCCGACCAATCCATTACTCGGTACTAAAGCCATACTGCTTGAGAATCGCCAGCGCTTCGTCTTCCTGAAGCCAGGCATAAAAGGCTTTCGCCACGTCACCCGCTTGGCGGGTGAGTACCATGCGCTGGCGCAGCGGTGCATGCCACTCCTCAGGGATCAGTACGTACTCACTGCGCTGGGCAAGGGCTGGGGCTAACGCCAGCGAATAAGCCACCAAGCCACCGCGGGCATCATCTGCCAGCGCAAACTGAGCCGCTTGGGAGACATTCTCTCCTAGCACCCGAAGCGGCGCGACCGGCTCCCATAACGAGGCATAGCTCAGCGCCTGCTGGGCGGCAACGCCGTAAGGCGCATGCTCAGGATTTGCCAAAGCGATGCGCTCGCGCGTGCCGTTAGCACTGGCGGCTATGGCTTGCTCGACGCCTGCTAACGGGGCAGCTTCATCAGGCAAATCTCCACGCTGTGAACGCTGTAGCCATGCTAGCCGGCCAATGGCGTAAATAGTGCCCTCATCCAGGGTATGTCCTTCCTGATGAAGCGCAAAGACATAGGCTTCATCAGCAGAAAGATAGAGCTCAAAGGGAGCCCCTTGGGCGATTTGACGACGAAAGTTACCCGAGGAGCCAAAGTTGAGCCTTACGCCTGCCCCGGTCTGCGCCTTAAACCGCTCCGCTGCTTCGGTGAGCGCAAACTGTAGATCAGATGCCGCTGCGATTATCGGCGGCTGCGCACCGGCCAATGCCGGTGTGCTAAAGAGCATAAAAAACGCCAGCAGGAGCGTGCGCATAAGATTACGCCTGCGCTTGCGCAACGTGGAACTCAGTGATGGCCATTACCTTCATGGTATTGGTTCCCCCATGGGCATTCATGTGGTCGCCACGGGTAAGAATCACGTAGTCACCGGACTTTGCCACCCCTTGTTTCACTAACAGGGTAAGCGCCTGGTCGTTGAGTTCCGTGGCCCTCATTTCAGATGTATCAAAGGGAAGTGATACCACGCCCCGGTAGAGCGCCATACGCCGCTGGGCGATAGGGTTATGTGCCAAGCCAACAATGGGCAGACCCGAGCGGATGCGGGAAGCAATTAGCGGCGTATAGCCAGACGAGGTCATACACGCAATGGCTGTGATGCCTTCCATATGGTTCGCCGCGTACATTGCAGAGAGCGCGATGGTTTCATCAGGCCGAGAAAAGCCCTCATGCATACGGTGGCCCGATTCTTGAGCAGTTTTTTCACGCTCAGCACCTAAACATACCCGCGACATGGCTTCTACGGTTTCCAGCGGATAGTCACCGGCGGCCGTTTCCGCTGACAGCATGACTGCATCGCTGCCGTCCAGCACCGCGTTGGCCACGTCAAACACTTCGGCGCGGGTGGGCAGCGGCGCTGAGATCATGCTTTCCATCATTTGCGTGGCGGTAATGACCGCGCGGTTCAGCGACCGCGCACGCTTGATCATGCGCTTTTGTACGCCGACCAGTTTGGCATCGCCAATTTCAACGCCTAGATCACCCCTCGCCACCATTACTGCCTCAGAGGCTTCAATAATGCCATCCAGGGTAGCGTCGTCTGCTACGGCCTCGGCGCGCTCTACTTTAGCCACTAAGCCAATCTCTTTGCCTTCTTCGCCCAGCAGGCGGCGCGCTTCGTGCATGTCTTCAGCGTGGCGCGGGAACGAGATAGCCAAGTAATCGACGCCAATTTCAACGGCGGTTTTTAGATCGATTTTATCTTTTTCGGTTAATGCCGGCGCAGACAGCCCGCCACCCTGCTTATTGATGCCTTTATGGTTGGAGAGCTTGCCACCTACCACCACGCGGGTATGCACCTGCTGACCTTCAACGTGGGTCACGTCAAGCACCACACGCCCGTCATCTAACAGGAGGCGGTCACCGGCAGTAACATCTTGCGAAAGTGTTTTATAGTCACAGCCCACTTGGTGGATATCTCCAGCATCACTATCCAACGACATATCCAGAACAAACGGCTCGCCTTCTTTTAGCACTACCGCACCATCCCGAAAGCGTGCGATACGAATTTTAGGGCCTTGAAGGTCACCTAATGCGGCTACGCTACGGCCAAGTTGGGCGGCAATTTCTCGCACTCTCACCAAACGGCGGCGATGATCGTCGGCGGTGCCATGGGAGAAATTCAAACGCACCACATCCACACCCGCCGCGAGCATGGCCTCCAGCACTCCTTCACGGTCGCTTGCTGGGCCAAGGGTTGCGACAATTTTAGTGCGACGAATTGTAGAGAAGTGCAGTGCGTTCATAGCGTTCCAACCATGCAAATTAACGTTTAATGACCTTAGCTTATCAGTTTAACGCGCTATACATGACAGTTATGAAACATTCCCTAAGCGCTACACCTAGCGCTGGGCTACTCAGCCATATGCTGGTCGCTTAAGAGCGGTGCTCATTCTTTCCCAGGCCCCGATGGTATTGCACTCTTCATCCACTATATTGGTCATGTTAACTACCGCGATAGGTAGAGTACCCATAAGGCGAGAGCAATAGCGGTACGTGGTAGTGCTGGCTGGCATCCACAACACCGAAACGCAGTGGAATAACATCCAAAAAGCGCGGTTCTTGAGCAGCGACCCCCTGGGTACGTAAATAGTCACCTGCGTGGAACACTAGCTCGTACTCACCCGATGTAAATGCATCGCCTTCCAGAATAGGCGTATCACAGCGGCCATCGCTGTTGGTAACCGCACTGCCTAGATGTTCGCGGCTATCGCCAAAAAGTCGAAACACTTCAATCATAATGCCTTGGCCAGGCTGCCCCTTAGCGGTATCAAGCACATGGGTGGTTAAACGTCCCATAAGCCACTCCTTTGAAATGAGTTATTAAAATTATTTACTAGGATTGACCTATCGGTCAAAGAGTACAATTGCTACTATTTATTGTATACATTCACTCCATCATAAAACGCTTCGGAGAGTTTTTGTGCCTACATCCCCCTCGCCTACTCTTTCACCTGCGCCGAGCACCTGCAGCTTAGAAAACTTTACCCATCATTACGGCGATATTTATGAGCACTCACCGTGGGTGGCAGAAGCCGCATGGGCAAAGGGGCTAAGCGAGACGCATGATGCCCCCGACGCACTTGCAGATCTAATGGGACTGATGCTGCAGCAAGCTTCCCCTGAGCAGCAAATTGCTGTCATTCAAGCGCACCCGGATTTAGCCGGCAAAGCTGCACTGGCAGGGGAGCTGACCGAAGACTCCAGCCGGGAACAGGCAGGTGCCGGATTAGATCAGTGCACACCTGAAGAATTTGCTCGCTTTGAACAGCTCAACGCCGCGTATAAAGCTAAATTCGGCTTCCCGTTTGTTATCGCTGTTAAAGGGCTTGACCGCCATGCGATCTTGGCAGCGTTTGAGACACGCTTACACAATAATTTAGCGCAGGAGCGAAAAACCGCCATTGAACAAATTATTCGTATCGCTCGTTTCCGGCTAAGAGCGCGAGCCGAGACAACGTAGCAACGCATTAAAGGGTAGAAAGCAAAATAGCGAACCGCCGCTTCGTAAAAGCAGTGTTGTAAGAGCAGCGTTAAAAAAACGTATATCGGTAGGGTCTGCTGAAATGTACTAAAAACTGTACTAAAAACACCACTGATTATTAACACCTTTAACTATGCATACGCACAGCTACTTTAAAATAGATTTATTCTATCCAAAAAAATACCGCGCCAAGGGCGCGGTATTTTCAGCTTAAAGCTGCGGCGGTTTACTGCTTAACAGCTTCAACCGCTTTTTTAGTACTCTCTTCAGTCATTTTCTTACTATCTTCCATAAAGCTTTGGCTGATAGAAGTGACTTTCTCAGAATCGCCTTTCATACGCTCCATCAGGTCAGAAGCGGTTTTTTGCTGGCTTTCCATGGCTTTCTTAAAGCCTTCCGCATCTTTAACGTCTAGCCAGGTGCGCGCCTGAGCGACCGTCATGTCTGAGTATGCACGCGCCGCATCTAACTGGGCATTGAGAAGCAACTCATAGTAATCAAGCGCTGCCAGAGTATAAGAGCGCATTGGCGTTAAGAATGCGGACTCAAGCTGCTGGTTAGTTTTTTCGACTGTTTTATTCATTAGGTAGTCTCCTTAAGCGTGTTAACGATTCAATGCACCGTTGCAAGCGGTTTATGGTTAGGCGTTTGCCTTTACTACCTACAAAGCTAGCAGTGCTTTTTGTGCAGCGCAACATGATTTTTATCATACGTTCGCAAACCTGCCACCGAGAATCAAAAACCTACTCAATAACTACCTATTACCCGCTATAAAACAGTACTTTAAAAAAACTTATCAATTAACTCAATAAGAAGCATAGCGGGCTATCTTAAAACCCAACTCCCGCAATTAGGTCAACTATTACAAGTCACGCACGGTTATGGCGTTACCCGCTATACCATCGTGCACATTAAGCATACGTGTGAACCACGCATCCACCGGGTCACCGGTCTCAACCAACGCTTCTAATGAGACCGTGTAGGCCCACATCAAACTGCCAAATAACAAGTAGTCGGCTCCACTTGGGGCTTCACCGTCCAAATACGGGCTCTCTCTTAATAACTCGCGCACTGGGGCAAGCGCCTGTTTAAGCTGCTGGCGCCCCTGCTCTGGCTGGTGCACCTCTTCTAAACGCGCACCGAAACGGGCCTCACGAGTCTCGCGAAAATAGGCGCGGTCATCAGGGTGAATAGCGTTCAGTAAGTCCATCGCTACTATTCGGAACAGTGCCGGGGTCACGCTACGCTCAACGAAGTGTTTAAAAAACAGCACGCGCTGGAAGCTAGCACCTTCACCCAACATGGGAGCATCGGGATAAGTGCGGTCTAGGTAGCGCATAATTTCAAAGCTATCGGTAACCACCGTATCGCCATCGGTGAGGACGGGCACCTTGTCGTAATCGGCAAAAGCGAGCACGTACTTTTCAAGAAACCGCCAGGCGACGGTCTCAAACGATAATCCTTTATGGGCTAGCGCCATACGCACCCGCCAGCAATAAGGTGAAAACCGCAAACGCTCATCGCGGCCACATAAATCGTAAAGAGTAATTGCCACTGTCAGAAACTCCGTAAAGTTGGTTGTAGTTATTAAAAGTGCTACAGCTGATAACAATGAGCGTAAGCCACTCATGACGCAAGCAAGGCTATACTGATCTTTTAACTGGCAACTGTACTGTCTATTAGTCTAATGACCTTGTCAGAATTATTTTTTCTAAAAATAATTAAAAAAACAGTTAAAACAACAGGATAGAAAAACAAAAGCGGCGCAAACCTTCATATAGAACACGCTCCACTCTGGTAAGACCAATTTTCCAATGTAGTCATTCTCTCAACCTAAACGTATCTTTCACACTGACCCAACCAGTATTGCAGTGGCAGGCTGGTCGGCTACTGCGGAGCATACCAAATAAATAACAAGGGGCCGTTCCTCCCATGAATGAAACTACACTTGCACTCCTGGCATTTCTGCCGCTGTTGCTAGCAGGTATTTTGCTCATAGGCTTTAAAATACCTGCCAAAATAGCGATGCCGATTGTCTTCCTCACCGCTGCGATTATCGCTCTGACCGCTTGGGATATGTCGTTCAGCCGCGTGGCCGCTTCGACCGTCCAGGGCTTGATTCAGACCGCGGGCCTGCTGTGGATTATTTTTGGCGCTATTCTGCTTTTGAATACGCTAAAACACTCCGGTGGCATTACCGCTATTCGTAACGGTTTCTCGGGCATTAGCCCTGACCGCCGCGTGCAGGCGTTAATTGTTGCTTGGCTATTTGGTTGCTTTATTGAAGGCGCTTCAGGCTTTGGCACACCAGCCGCCGTAGCAGCACCGCTGATGGTTGCGCTTGGCTTCCCCGCTTTAGCGGCGGTGGTTGTCGGCATGATGATCCAGTCTACTCCGGTTTCATTTGGTGCCGTGGGCACTCCCGTTGTAGTAGGGGTAGGCAGCGGGCTTGACCGTGCTGGCATTACCGCTCAGCTAGAAGCTACAGGTTCAAGCTGGGATGTGTTTTTCCAAATGGTAACCAATGGCGTTGCGATTACTCACGGCATCGTGGGTATTTTAATGCCACTGATTCTCGTGCTAATTATGGTGCGCTTCTTTGGTGCTAATCGCTCGTGGAAAGAAGGTCTTTCCATTGTGCCTTTCGCTATCTTCACTGGTTTCGCTTTCGTTATACCTTACACGTTGGTTGGCGTTTTCTTAGGACCAGAATTCCCGTCAATGATTGGCGCGATGGTGGGCTTAGCGATTGTGGTTCCTGCAGCACGTAGAGGCTTCTTGCTGCCCAAAGATACGTGGGACTTCCCGGAATCTTCCTCTTGGCCCGATGAGTGGATCGGTAACCTGCAGATCAAACTAGATGATGTAGCAGGCAAAGCGCCGATGTCTACGCTGAAAGGCTGGATTCCCTACGTACTCCTGGCGATTTTCCTGGTGGCTTCACGCACCGTCGAGCCGCTGCGCAACGCGCTTACCTCTGTCAACCTGAACTGGGCTAATATCTTCGGTGAAACGGGCGTCAGCGGCGGCTTGCAGCCTCTGTACCTGCCAGGCGGCATCATCGTTGCTGTGGTCATAGTGACGTACTTCTTGCACAGGATGAATCCGCGCCAAATGAGCGCAGCAATATCAGAGTCTACCAAGACGATCTTTGGTGCTGGCTTTGTACTGATTTTCACCGTGCCAATGGTGCGCATCTTGATCAACTCTGGTGTTAATGGTGCTGACCTGGTTTCCATGCCGGTAATGATGGCTCAGGCGGTCGCTGACAACGTCGGCGGTATCTATCCGTTCTTTGCGCCTGCGGTAGGTGCCATGGGCGCCTTCATTGCTGGTTCTAACACGGTTTCTAACCTGATGTTGGCGGAGTTCCAGTTTAACATTGCGCAATCGCTAGGCCTCTCTACCGCGATGATGGTGGCACTCCAGGCAGTGGGCGCGGCAGCGGGCAACATGATTGCAATCCATAACGTTGTAGCCGCCTCAGCCACCGTTGGCTTACTTGGCCGCGAAGGCGCGACGATTCGCAAAACTATTATCCCGACCATCTACTACTTGGTCTTCAGCGGTATCATTGCGATCATCGCGTTCTATGTCATAGGCGTTACCGACCCGCTTATGTAAATAGTCCGAGCTGATAAGCAAGGCTAATAAATCGATAGCGCACTTCCCACACCCCAGGCCTAGCCTGGGGTGCGGCGTTTTAAGGGCAGATTAGAACGGTTAGTCGATACGCTTTAGGGTTGTCGCATGTTGCTGACCACGCATCACATAGCTTTGCGCATTCAACTTCAGCCCTTCTATTGCGTCTGCAGAAAGTTCTCGCACTACTTTGGCCGGCGAGCCAACAATCAGCGAATTGGGAGGAAATACCGCACCTTCCTTGATAAACGCCCCCGCCCCTACCAAGCTGTTTTCACCAATGACGGCACCATTTAGCACCACCGCCTGAATGCCTATCAAGCAACCATCACCTACCGTGCAGCCATGCAGCATCGCCTGATGTCCCACCGTGACGCCCTTGCCGATTTTAAGCGGGTAGCCTGGGTCAGCATGGAGCACTGCGCCATCCTGGATATTGCTCTCTTCGCCTACTTCTAAATGATCGCTATCGCCACGCAGAACTGCTTGATACCAAACGCTTGAGCGCGCCTTGAGAGTCACTTGCCCAATCACATCAGCCGTATCGGCGATATACACATCATCATGAATATCGGGCGTTAGCTCGCCAAATTGATAAATTGCCACATTACACTCCTTTTATTAGCTGGCACCCACGGCCATTACGGATGAAACCCTAATGCATAGCTACCACTGCTCTAAGCGCATTGCCGAACGTTCGAGACGGTCATGCTCTGCCTCTACCTCGCGCAGCAGCTCACTGATACTGGTCAGATGCTCTAACGCGATGCTCCTTGCCTGCTCTGCATCGCCGCTAACCACCGTATCATGCAAGTTGGCATGCTGCTGATTGATCATCTCCCTGGGGCCAGGGCGATGGTAAAGGTGCTTCACCGAGGCAAAGACGGAACTCAGCAGTAAATCAGTTAGGCTCTGCAGCGTATGGACCAGCACCGGATTATGGGAAGCTTGAGAAACTGCCAAATGGAAAGCGTGGTCAAGCCGGGCCAACTGCTCGACATCGATGCCGTCAGGTTGAGCGGCATACTCGGCTAACGCTCGGTAGCGACGAGTAATCAGTACGCGGTCCATAGACGTACCGCGCCTGGCGGCCAAATAGGCGGACTCGCCTTCCAGCAAGGCACGCACCTCCAGCAAGTCAAACAGCGTGCGCGGATGGTCACGAAACAGATGCATCAGAGGGCTTTGCTGGTGCACCGGCAGTAGCGACGCCACCGTTGAACCGTGCCCCTGTCGCGTATTAATAATGGCTTTACTGCGCAGAATTCTTAACCCTTCGCGCAGCGATGCGCGAGACACGCCCAAGCGCTCACATAAGCGCCTTTCCGAAGGCAGCAGTTGGCCGGGGCGAAAAACGCCTTCTAGAATTAACTCCTCAAGCTTAGCGGCCACATGCTCGGGAGTGCGCCGCCCCATAGGAATATCGTCACTGCTTACGACCACTGATTGCTCCTTTAGCCATCCCTTCACACCCCTTAGGGTTAGACCACATTGCAATAGCTATTGGCTCACGAAGACGCCAAGGCGATGAAAGCAATTAGCAGGGGATTAGCTATCGACTAATTACTGGTCAGACCATTGCACCACAACCTAGACAGGCGCACAAAAAAAGCTCAAATTGGTCGGTAGGTATAACAATGCCGCGGTTAGTCTGTGGCCATTACTTCTCATGATAAAAAGCTAGGATGTCGTTATGAATATCCTTTTTGACGAACGCCTCGATGGGGAATTCGTCCACCGTGACAAAGCTGAAGTGCTTAGCGACCTGCAAAGCACCGTTCCCTCGTTAACGTTGCTTCACCGCGAAGAGGATCTACGCCCCTTCGAGTGCGATGGGTTAGCCGCTTACCGCGTACTGCCCATGCTGGTAGCAATGCCGGAAACTCTAGAGCAGGTTGAAGGTCTGCTGAAACGCTGCCACGCACTAAGCGTACCTGTCGTCACCCGAGGGGCAGGCACCGGCCTTTCAGGCGGCGCCCTTCCGCTTGAGCATGGCGTACTGCTGGTGATGTCGCGGTTTAATCAAATCATTAAGGTAGACCCCGACGCACGCCTCGCCCAAGTACAGCCTGGCGTGCGCAACTTGGCTATTTCCGAAGCAGCAGCGCCTTACGGGCTGTATTACGCCCCCGACCCCTCCTCGCAAATTGCCTGCTCCATTGGTGGCAACGTCGCCGAAAACGCGGGCGGCGTTCACTGTTTGAAGTATGGCCTGACGGTACACAACGTCATGCGGGTCGATGTGCTAACCATTGAAGGTGAACACATGACGCTGGGTTCAGAGGCCCTGGACGCCCCAGGCTTTGATCTACTCGCGCTGATGAATGGCTCTGAAGGTATGCTAGGGGTGGTCACCGAAATCACCGTCAAGCTACTACCCAAGCCTGAAACCGCTAAAGTATTGATGGCAAGCTTTGATGATATCGAAAAAGCTGGCCAAGCCGTGGGCGATATCATCGCTGCAGGCATCATTCCCGGCGGCCTGGAAATGATGGACAAACTGGCTATCAAAGCCGCCGAAGATTTCATCAAAGCGGGTTATCCCGTTGAAGCAGAAGCGATTCTACTCTGCGAGCTGGATGGCGTTGAAGCCGATGTGGACGACGACTGTAATACCGTTCGCCGGGTATTGGAGAAAGCAGGCGCCACGGACATTCAGCAGGCGCGCGATGAAGCCGAGCGCGCCAAGTTCTGGGCGGGCCGCAAGAACGCCTTTCCCGCTGTTGGGCGTATGTCACCCGACTACTACTGTATGGATGGCACGATTCCCCGTCGAGAACTGCCGCGGGTACTTAAAGGTATTGCCGCCCTTTCCGAAGAGAGCGGCCTGCTAGTCGCCAACGTCTTCCACGCGGGTGACGGCAATATGCACCCACTGATTCTGTTTGATGCCAACAAAGAGGGTCAACTAGCGTTAGCGGAAGATGTAGGCGGCAAAATTCTTGAGCTTTGCGTGGCCGCCGGTGGCTCAATTACCGGCGAGCATGGCGTAGGGCGAGAGAAAATCAATCAAATGTGCAGCCAGTTCCAAGCCGATGAAATTAGCGTTTTCCACGCCTTAAAAGCCGCATTTGACCCTAAACGCCTGCTGAACCCAGGGAAAAATATTCCTACCCTGGCGCGCTGCGCCGAGTTTGGCGCTATGCATGTGCATAACAATGAGTTACCGCATCCGGAGCTACCGCGCTTCTAAGGCGGCGCCTAGTTATCACCATCACTAGGAAAATAATCATTAGGAATCACCATGACCGAACTAGCGATTAACGCTGCCGACCAGGACATTGCTGCCGAGCTGTGCGAACAAGTGCGCAGCGCCTACGCTGAGCGAACGCCGCTGCGCATTGTGGCGGGCGACTCCCGCGCCTTTTATGGTCGCCCGGTAGAAGGTAAAGCACTCAACATAGCCGCCCACAGCGGCATAGTGTCGTACGACCCCGTAGAGCTGGTGGTGACTGCCCGCGCGGGCACACGCTTAAGCGCACTCAACGCAGCACTTGCTGAACACAATCAGATGCTGGCCTTTGAACCGCCCATGTTCAGTGAGGCCAGCACCATCGGCGGCGCCGTGGCCACCGGACTCTCTGGCCCACGCCGACCCTGGGCAGGCGCTGCTCGAGATTTTGTACTGGGCACCCGGGTGATCACCCAAGAAGGCAAACTACTGCGCTTTGGTGGCGAGGTAATGAAAAATGTAGCGGGTTACGACTTGTCGCGCCTGATGGCCGGCGCCCAGGGCACGCTCGGGGTGCTAGCGGATATCTCATTTAAGGTACTGCCAATCCCCAACGCCAGCCACAGCCTTCGCCTTACCATGGGACTAGACGACGCGCTGAACAAGCTCTCAGAACTTGGCCGTCAGCCGTTACCCATCACCGCCGCCGCGTGGCGCGCAGGTGAGCTATTTATTCGCCTAGAAGGCGGTATAAGCTCTGTTAACGCCACTCAAGAACGGTTAGGTGGCGAAGCCCTTTCCGCAGAATTTTGGCAGCAGCTGCGCGATCATCAGCACGAATTTTTCACCCTTGGCGAAGGGCAGGCGCTGTGGCGGTTATCACTACCGCCCCACACCCCCCGTTTGGCGCTAGATATTGCTGAGGATGACATTTTCTATGACTGGGGCGGCAGCCAGCGCTGGGTGAAAACCCACCTCGACGCAGACACCCTGCGCGCGGCTTGCCGCGCCGCAGGCGGACACGCCACTTGTTATACTCCCCACGCCAATGGGGGGGCAGAGTCGCCGTTTACTCCGCTCAACTCAGTGGTTGAAAAGTACCATCGCAACCTGAAGGCGGAGCTGGATGCCCATGGCATTTTCAACCCCGGTCGTCTTTATGCGGCGTTTTAATCAGGAGAGCTGACATGCAGACGAATTTTACTGACGCGGACCTTCAAAAACCGCATATTCAGGAAGCTGAGCGTATTCTGCGCACCTGCGTGCACTGCGGTTTTTGCAACGCCACTTGCCCCACTTACCAACTGCTGGGCGATGAGCGCGATGGCCCCCGTGGGCGCATTTACTTAATGAAGGAGCTACTTGAAAGTCGCGATGACGATGATCAAGTCACCGAAGAGACACGCCTTCACTTAGACCGCTGCCTCACCTGCCGCAACTGTGAAACCACCTGCCCTTCTGGGGTTGAGTACCACAAACTGCTTGATATTGGCCGCGCTGAAATTGAGCGTCGTGTGCCACGCTCGGCCTCAGAGCGCGCCCAGCGTTATGCCCTGCGCAAAATGCTGGTGGAACCCAAGCGCTTCAAAGCGCTGCTAAAATTAGGGCAAACCTTTAAGCCACTGGTACCCGGCAAACTGCGCAGCAAAATGCCCCCCGCCCCCGTGGATGCTGGCCAGCGCCCCGACAGCCAGCGCCATGAGCGAAAAGTGCTGATATTAGAGGGCTGCGTTCAACCCGGCCTTTCGCCCAACACTAACGCGGCCACAGCGCGCTTATTGGATCGTTTGGGCATTAGCGTAACGCCCATCAGCGAAGCTGGCTGCTGTGGGGCCATCGATTTTCACTTAAATGCCCAAGACGACGGTCGCACTCGCATGCGTACTAACATCGACGCCTGGTGGCCACATATCGAACAGGGCGTAGAAGCGATTGTGCAAACTGCTAGCGGCTGCGGCGCTTTCGTCAAAGAGTATGGTGACATGCTCAAAGATGACCCCACGTATGCCGATAAAGCCCAAAGGGTCAGCGCGCTGGCGAAAGACCTCGTTGAAGTACTGCGCGACGAACCGCTTGAGCAACTCAAGCTTAAAGAGCACCAGCGCCTAGCCTTTCACTGCCCCTGCACCCTACAGCATGCGCAAAAGCTCAACGGCGCAGTTGAGGGCGTACTCAGCAAGCTAGGCTTTGCACTCACACCCGTCAAAGATAGCCATCTTTGCTGCGGTTCAGCAGGCACTTACTCGGTTACCCAGCCGGAGCTAGCTACCCAATTACGGGACAACAAGTTAAATGCGCTGGAAGCAGGTAACCCAGAAGTCATTGTAACTGCTAACATTGGCTGCCAAACACACCTTGCCAGCGCCAACCGCACCCCGGTTCGCCACTGGGTGGAAGTGGTTGATGCCGCGCTGGTATAACCGCTAACTTATTCTGCCGTGACAGCCACGCCTGGCTGGCTGCGCGGCACTCCCCCCCCTTAATAAAAAGGAGTTTTTCATGCAAACCAAATCAATTCTCGGTCAAGCTGACGTCATTACCGTACTAGACGCCGCCCAGAAAGAAGCTGACAGCAACGGCTGGCCCGTTACCATTGCAGTTACCGACGACGGCGGCCACCTTTTGGCACTCCGCCGTTTAGATGGCGCTGCTCCTTTTAGTGCTGATGTTGCCACGCAAAAAGCACGCAGCGCCGCACTTGGCCGCAAAGAAACCCAGGTTTTCGAGGAGATGATCAACGGCGGCCGTACCGCGTTTATTTCTGCCCCGCTTCAGGGCTTGTTATCAGGCGGTGTACCCATCACGGTAGATGGCCATGTGGTGGGCGCTGTAGGCATTTCAGGCGTCAAGCCTGACCAGGATGTGCAAGTTGCCAAGGCAGGCGTGAGCGCGATTGCCTGATGCCAGCGTGCAGCCTCTATGCTGCACGCAATAACCATACGAAATTAAACTGCACGCAACAAAAAGCCCGGATCGATGATCCGGGCTTTTTTAAATTCGTTCGGCTTTAGCCGATGTATTAACTGCAACACAAGTGCAACTTGACTGGCGGACCGGACGAGACTCGAACTCGCGACCTCCGGCGTGACAGGCCGGCATTCTAACCAACTGAACTACCGGTCCACATCAAGGCACTAAAACCATTTAACTGCGAAAAATGCTTTTAAATGGTGGGCGGTACTGGGTTCGAACCAGTGACCCCCAGCTTGTAAGGCTGGTGCTCTCCCAACTGAGCTAACCGCCCAAAGTATTTAAGCAAGTGTGCTTAACACTTCAATTTCTTACGTTATCGTGGCGGACCGGACGAGACTCGAACTCGCGACCTCCGGCGTGACAGGCCGGCATTCTAACCAACTGAACTACCGGTCCACTTAACGACAACTAATTACAATACAGACTGATGATGGCGGACCGGACGAGACTCGAACTCGCGACCTCCGGCGTGACAGGCCGGCATTCTAACCAACTGAACTACCGGTCCACTTCTACATCAATTAGTACTGCTTTACGCTTCCAGGCACCAAATAAATGGTGGGCGGTACTGGGTTCGAACCAGTGACCCCCAGCTTGTAAGGCTGGTGCTCTCCCAACTGAGCTAACCGCCCGCTGGTCACGTGGCGCTGCATTCTACAGAAGTATGGCTGAATGTCAATACATCGTGTTTAAATCTTTTGATTCAAACCAATACGTTACTCATCCTGCCGCTACCGTGTGGTGAGCGCGGACGAAGAATGCCGCATGAGTGGCTGCTTCGTCAATCAAAATCGTATGTTTTAACCCAGAAGCGCGGCGCGGCTTAAAATCGTGATCCCCATCCTGTAGCCACATTAGCTGGGCAGTGGCGGGGAGTGAGCAACCGGCCACCTCTCCCACACTACCAAACGGGTCCCGCTCGCCCTGGAGAATCAACATTGGGCAGCTAATAGACGAAAAGTGCGTCACGCGAAGCTTCTGGGGCTGCCTGGGCGGGTGAAAAGGGTAACCTGCGACAACAACACCAGGGCAACCATTTTGACTGTTTGCATGCCCACTCGTGAAAGCCTCACTGGCAAACATAGAGGCAATACGGCCGCCCATTGACTTCCCACCGACCCACAAGGGAGTTTCCCCTAGCGGATGCAGCAACTCATACCAAGCGCTAAAGTGGGCCAGGGTTTGCTTAACAGGGGGTGGCGGGCGGCGTTTTCCTTGCTCGTAAACTTGCTGCATGTAAGGGAAATCAATAGCCAGCACCTGCAATCCATGGCCTGCCAGCGTCGCGACAAATTGACGCATAAAATCTGACAAGTGCCCGGCACCCGCGCCATGAGCAAACAATATTCGGCCATATTTTGGAATGCCCGAAATCGCTAAAGGCCCATAACCATCCACTATAAACCGCTGTTTAGTGCCGCTACTAATGACACTGGGCAACTCATCTGGCCCAATGTTAACGAAACCCAACTCAGCGTAAAGAGACACCATGCACTCCTAGTAATTCCGTGTTATTCCAATTGGCTTGTTCAGCTTGAGGCGCTGCTGCGCTAGAATCGCGACTGGATCTTGACCTGCATCATCAAGCGGGTGGCCGCATCCGTGCAAAATGCCACGGGTTACCCCCTAACCGCGTTCGATGGGAACATGAAATGAGCACAGCACTGGAACACCCGACCTATAACTACAAGGTGGTTCGGCAGTTTGCGATTATGACCGTTGTGTGGGGCATCGTAGGTATGACCGTTGGTGTCATCCTCGCCGCACAGCTGGTTTGGCCGCAACTGAACCTCGGATTACCTTGGACGAGCTTCGGGCGTCTACGCCCGTTACACACTAACGCCGTAATTTTCGCCTTTGGTGGCTCGGCGCTATTTGCGACATCGTACTACGTTGTTCAGCGCACCTGTCAGACACGCCTTTTCTCTGACAAGCTTGCCGCATTTACTTTTTGGGGTTGGCAGGCGGTCATCCTTTCTGCCGTGGTCACTTTGCCACTAGGCTATACCACGACCAAAGAGTATGCAGAGCTTGAGTGGCCAATCAATATTTTGATTGCCGTTGTCTGGATTAGCTACGCGATTGTCTTCTTAATGACGATTAAGAAGCGAACCACGTCGCATATCTACGTGGCTAACTGGTTCTTTGCTGCGTTTATTATTACGGTTGCCGTGCTGCATATCGTCAATAATGCCGCCATCCCGGTCACCCCAATGTACTCCACGTCTATTTACGCAGGCGCAATAGATGCCATGGTGCAGTGGTGGTATGGCCATAACGCGGTTGGCTTTTTCTTGACTGCAGGTTTCTTGGGCATGATGTACTACTTCGTACCCAAGCAGGCTGAGCGGCCGATCTACTCTTATCGCCTCTCCATCGTCCATTTTTGGGCGCTGATTATGATTTACATGTGGGCAGGCCCGCACCACCTCCACTACACCGCGCTGCCCAACTGGGCGCAGTCGCTGGGTATGATTATGTCGATTATTCTGCTGGCACCCTCATGGGGCGGCATGATTAACGGCATGATGACCCTGTCAGGTGCTTGGCATAAATTGCGTACTGACCCTACCCTGCGGTTCCTGGTCGTGGCGCTTTCGTTCTACGGCATGTCGACCTTTGAAGGTCCGATGATGGCGATTAAGACCGTTAACGCGCTCTCTCACTATACTGACTGGACCATTGGTCACGTACACTCTGGCGCGCTTGGCTGGGTTGCCATGATCACCATTGGCTCTATGTACCACCTGATTCCTCGCCTGTTTGGTCGCACTGAAATGCATTCCATAAGCCTGATCGCAGTGCACTTCTGGCTAGCCACTATCGGCACCGTACTCTACATCGCCGCCATGTGGGTGAACGGCATCATGCAGGGCTTAATGTGGCGTGCAATTAACGCCGATGGCACCCTGATGTACACCTTCATTGAATCGGTTGAAGCCAGTGGCCCCGGCTACTTTGTTCGCTTGATTGGTGGCCTCTTCTGGATCGTAGGCATGCTGCTTATGGCATATAACGTTTATATGACCGTGAAACGCCGCGAAGCTATCAGCCAACCAGCGCCGCAAGCCGCTTAAATCGGGGAAGTTGAGACCAATGAAACACGAGATTGTCGAAAAGAACGTTGGCCTGCTCGCCGTGTTGATCCTGGTTGCGATCAGCTTTGGCGGCTTGGCTGAGGTGGTTCCACTGTTCTTTCAAAAAGACACCACCGAACCTGTTGAGGGGCTACGCCCCTTAACCGCACTGGAACTGGAAGGGCGTGATATTTACCGTCGTGAGGGCTGCGTAGGCTGCCACTCGCAAATGGTGCGCCCTTTCCGTGCAGAAACCGAGCGTTACGGCCACTATAACGTTGCCGGTGAGGAAGTGTACGAGCACAACTTCCTGTGGGGCTCTAAGCGTACTGGCCCAGATCTAGCACGCGTCGGTGGCCGCTACAGCGATGACTGGCACCGTGCACACATGTATAACCCCCGCGATGTGGTGCCAGAGTCTATTATGCCGGCTTACCCTTGGCTGTTTGAGCGCACCCTTGATGGCGACGCTACCCCAGCTAAAATGCGTACCCTGCGTCGACTAGGCGTGCCTTACACTGATGAGGACATCGCCACGGCTACTGCAGACGTTCGAGGTCAGCAGGAAATCACTGCGCTGGTCGCCTACCTGCAGCAACTAGGAACTGTGCTTGAGGGCACTCGCTAAGCTATGGATACGGGAACTTTCCGCGGTCTTATTACGCTGTTTTTGATTATCGCTTTTATAGGCATTTTTGTTTGGTCCTACTCAAAGCGACGTAAACCAGACTTTGACGAAGCAGCCAACCTGCCATTCGCCGACGACAGTGATAAGCAAACAGCCAGTGATCAGCATGCTTCGCCTGATCGCGAAGCAGATTCCCGCCACGACAGGGGAGATAAAAACAGATGAATAATTTATGGGGTGACTCCCTATCCAGCTTCTGGAGTGCCTGGATTATTGTCATCACGCTGGGCACTATCGCTCTAAGCGTTTGGATTTTAATGTCCAACCGCCGTACCGATAAGATTCCAGACGCTGACGGCAATGTTGAGACTACAGGTCACGCAGCTGATGGCATTGAAGAGTACGACAATCCACTACCTAAGTGGTGGTTCCAGCTATTTGTTCTAACAGTTGTATTTGCGCTCGGATACTTGGTTCTTTACCCAGGACTGGGTAACTACGCCGGCATTTTGGGCTGGTCCCAGGAGAGCCAGTGGGAGCAGGAAGTGGCCGACGCTCAGGAACGCTTCACGCCAATTTTTGCCCAGTATCAGGAAGTCCCTATTCCTGAACTAGCAAGAGATGACGATGCCATGCAGGTAGCAGAGCGTATCTATCAGAATAACTGCGCTGTATGCCATGGTTCCAACGCTCAGGGTGGTTACGGCTTCCCGAACTTGACCAATGACGACTGGCTGTACGGTGGAGAGCCTGAAAATATTCTAGCCACCCTGAACCATGGTCGTAACGGTCTGATGCCCTCGTGGCAGCAGCTAGGTGAGAATAACATTGAGAACCTCACCCAGTACGTTCTAGCGTTATCCAGCCTAGAGCATGATGCTGAGCGAGCTGACAGCGGTGAAAGCACTTATATGGCGGTTTGTGCGGCTTGCCACGCGCCTAATGGCACCGGCAACACTGCGCTCGGCGCGCCCAACCTGACCAACGATATTTGGCTCTATCAAGCGCCTGGCCAAAGCGTTGCAGATTCGGTTCGTCAAACGCTACGTAATGGCCGTAATGGTCACATGCCAGCACAGGCTGCCTATATCGGTGAAGAGCGTGTTCACTTAGTAGCCGCCTATGTTTACAGCTTACGGTTTAACGACTAAACATCGCTAAGCTGTTTTAAAAGGCTGATTAAAGGGGGTGCGGTTACATACCGCACCCTTTCTTCATCCACAACCCGATACACTATTCATCGCTGAATGTTATCTGGTTGACAGCTGATCCCCGTGCTGCCATCTATTCCTGCCTTGTGAGCTGCGATCATTGCCATGGAAAAAATACCTAGCCGCGATATAACGCCACCGACTGTTGGGCATCATACCCCGGGGGAAAGTGAAACCCAGGAAATGTACGCCAAACGCCGCCACATTTACGTGCGCGAAATTAAAGGCCTGTTTCAAAAGGTTCGGCGCAGCGCTAACTGGGCGCTCATGCTGGTATTTTTCTTACTCCCATGGGTTAACTGGGGCTCCCGCCCGGCTATTTGGTTTGATTTACCCGGCCGTGAATTTCATATCTTTGCCGCAACGTTCTACCCGCAAGAGTTTGTCCTACTGTCGTGGCTGCTGATTATCTGCGCCTTTGGGCTGTTTTTTATTACCGTCTTTGCAGGGCGTGTTTGGTGCGGCTACACCTGCCCACAAAGTGTTTGGACGTTTCTGTTTATTTGGCTTGAGCACCGCATTGAAGGCTCCAGAAACCAGCGTATCAAGCTGGACAAGCAGCCGCTCACCGCCAATAAGGCGTGGCGTAAAGGGGTTAAGCATGCTGCGTGGCTGCTGATCGCTCTTGCTACCGGCATTACCTTTGTCGGCTACTTTACCCCCATTCGGACGCTGGTTATCGAACTCCCCTCCCTGGAAGCCCACGGCTGGTCTTACTTCTGGGTGGGCTTCTTTTTAGTGTTCACCTACCTAAATGCAGGCTGGCTGCGCGAACAGGTGTGCATTTATATGTGCCCCTATGCACGCTTTCAGTCGGTAATGTTTGATCGCGACACGCTCATCGTTTCCTACGATGAAGCACGCGGCGAACCGCGTGGTAGCCGCAAAAAATCACTTAGCCATACCCAAGCTAGAGAAGCGGGCTTTGGCGACTGTATTGACTGCGACCTGTGTGTTCAGGTGTGCCCAACGGGCATCGATATTCGTGATGGCCTGCAGTATGAATGCATCACCTGTGCGGCGTGTATTGATGCCTGCGATAGCGTTATGGATAAAATGGGCTACCCCCGGGGGTTAATTCGCTACACCACTGAAAATGCGCTGGAGGGCAAAAAAAGCCATATTTTACGCCCTCGCCTGCTTGGCTATTTTGCTGCGCTCGTCGTGATGGTGGCCGCATTTGCCTGGGCGGTTAACGACCGTATGCCGCTAGGTTTCGACGTTGAGCGCGAACGTACCCAGCTTTACCAAACCACGCGGGATGGGCGCATTAGCAATGTGTATAGCTTGAACATCCGCAACTTAGACAACCAAGACCATACGTATCGCTTAAGCGTATCGGGGCTACCAAGCCTTACGCTAGACGATGTCGTGGTAAGCGTCCCCGCGGGCGACTCTCGCCTCCGGGTAGTGACTGTACTCGTAGACGCAAGTGATCTAAGTGAGCCGAGCCACCCCATTACATTTACTTTACAAGCCCAGCAGGACGAGCGTATACGCATTGAGCGTGAAGCACGCTTCCTAGGCGACATCAGGAGATAAAGGCACCATGTCACCCCAGAGCGTTACCCCATGGTATAAGCAAGTTTGGCCCTGGTTTTTACTTGGGCTTTTAGGTGTTTCTATCTTTGCCAGTAGCACACTCGCTGTCATGGCGATACGCACATCCGATGGTTTGGTCCAAGATGACTACTACGAGCATGGCCGAGCCATTAACGTGGTCATTGCTAAGCAGGAGCGCGCGCGTGAATTAAACCTGAGCGCAGAGCTTCGTATTGACCCGCTCACCAGCGATATCGTTCTTGACCTCGACGGTGACGTGCATCCTGACACGCTATATTTGAAACTGATCTTCCCTACGCAGGATGATCGCGATCAGCAGTTTGTGCTTGAGCATGTCAGAGAGGGGCGCTATCTCGCCCAAGGACCCGATAACTTGCGCTACCGTTGGTACTTGCAGCTACAGCCAGACGAAGAGGATGCCGATTGGCGCCTCATCGGAGTAGCACGCTTTCCTAATGAAAATAGCATTGCCCTGCTACCCGGAGGACGTTCTGAAAGCGAATGAGCACTACCTTGACGTCCTCTAGCTGCTACCACTGCGGCAATCCGGTGCCCGCAGGGGCACCGTGGCAAATTGCCCTTGATGAAACTACCCATCCGCTTTGTTGCCCCGGCTGCGAAGCAGTAGCACATGCTATTGTGGGTGGGGGGCTGGAAAGCTATTACCGCTACCGCACCGAGCTACCTGAGCGCCCTGATGAGCGCCAAGCCACCAAAGCAGAAACTTGGTCGGTATTTGACGACCCCGGCCTGCAGGCACAGTTTGTGCACGCAGATGGTGACGAAGGGTTTGTTAGGGCGACATTAGCGGTTGAGGGTATTACTTGTGCTGCTTGTGCTTGGCTAATTGAACACCGCCTGAATGCCCTTGAGGGCGTAGGATCCAGTGCGGTAAATTTGACCCATCATCGCCTGCGAGTGAGCTGGGATCCAAACGTTGTCAAGCTATCGCAGCTATTCGCCGAGCTGGCGGCAATTGGTTACGACGCCCAGCCCTACGAACCTGATCAAGCCCAAGCGCGTCTTCAACATGAAGAGCGGATGAACGTACGCCGTCTGATTGTCGCCGCAGTGGGCATGATGCAGGTCATGATGTTCTCTATCCCGATCTACGTCGCAGGGCCTGGCGAAATCAGCGCGGATTTTTATGCACTTTTCCACTGGCTATCGTTTGCCCTAGCAACGCCCGTGGTGCTTTTCTCAGCCCAACCCTTTTTCCGTAATGCGCTGCGCGATCTTAAAACCGGCGTGCTGGGCATGGATGTGCCGGTCTCGCTGGCCATCGGTGGCGCCTACTTAGCCAGCAGTTATGCGGTGCTGTTTGGAGTGGGTGAGGTGTATTACGACTCAGTGGCCATGTTTACGTTCTTCCTGCTGTTTGGCCGCTATGTAGAAGGCCGCGCCAGACGACGCAGCGGCCACAGTGGCAACGCATTAAGCGGTGTTTTGCCGGTTTCCGCCACGCGTCTTGAAGCCGATGGCAGCGAGCGGATTCTGCCTGCTAGCGAACTAACAACAGGCGACCGAATACTCATCAAACCCGGCCACGGCGTGCCCGCCGACGGTATTATCGAAGAGGGTGAATCCAGTCTCGATGAGTCCATGCTGACCGGGGAGTACTTGCCGGTCACGCGGCGCGTGGGCGATAGCGTCACCGGCGGCAGTCAGAATATGGAAAACCCGCTGGTCGTCACCGTTACCCATGCGGGTGGTGAAGCACGCGTGGCGAGCATTGTAGATTTAACCGACCGCGCCTTTGCCAGCCGCCCAAGGCTTGCGCAAATGGCCGCACGTATGGCGCATCTCTTTATTTTGCGCCTGCTGGTAGTGACGGCCTGCGTTACCCTTGCCTGGTGGTACATCGATCCATCAAGAGTACTATGGATCATGCTTTCAGTGCTGGTCGTCACGTGCCCCTGTGCGCTGGCCCTGGCGACCCCTACTGCCTTAACGGCTGGCCATGGTCAGCTGCGCAAACGCGGAGTACTAATCACCCGCGCCGATGCCATGGAGTCGCTCTCGAACGTTACTCGGGTTATTTTCGACAAAACAGGCACGCTGACCCGGGGCGAAATGCACCTCACGCAAACAACTCCGCTTACTGGCCTTTCCGCTGAGCTGCCCGAACTCAGCGCTGAGCGAGCCAGGGCGATTGCCGCAGCGTTGGAAGCCCACTCAGAGCACCCTATCGCTCGGGCATTCCGCCCTTTCCGCGATGCTACGCTGCAGGCTCATCACGTACAAAGCCATACCGGCTCTGGGTTAGAAGGCACGCTAAACGGTTCTACTTGGCGCCTAGGGAAACCGGACTTTGCCTGTAAAACGGCTATTGCACCGCCCGGCCCCGGGCAGTGGCTGCTGCTGAGCGAAAATAGCGAGCCGCGCGCATGGTTTAAACTGCATGACGGCATTCGTGATGATGCAGCCCAAACGGTGGCCGCCCTCCAGGCCCGAGGGTTAACGGTTGAACTTCTTTCTGGGGATACCCAAGAGGCGGTTGAGAGCCTCGCCCAGCAGCTCAATATCACCACCTGGCATGCGGGCAGGTCACCCGAAGGAAAACTTGAGCGACTACGCGAGCTACAAGCCCAAGGCGAGTGTGTCGTAATGATTGGCGACGGCATCAACGACGTGCCCGTCTTAGCGGGTGCTGACGTGGCGATTGCCATGAACGGCGCCACGGATTTAGCCCGCACGCGCGCCGATGCGGTACTTCTCAGTCCCCGTTTGATGCGGATATATGACGCTATCGAGATTTCCGGAGCCACGCGCAAGATCATGCGACAAAATATGCTGTGGTCAGTCTGCTACAACTTCTCAGCACTGCCACTGGCCGCCATGGGCCTTATACCACCATGGCTTGCCGCTATTGGCATGTCGCTTAGCTCTCTGGTAGTGGTGGGTAATGCGCTGCGCCTGTCACGCTGGCGCACCCAATCGGCTCCACTGATAGCGACTACCCATCCGGTGAACGCATGACAATTCTTTATTTGCTAATCCCTCTATCACTTATCTTGCTCGGCCTCGCCGTCTGGGCGTTTTTTTGGGCGGTTAAGCACGACCAGTTTGATGATCTTGAAGGGCCCGCCTACCGCGTTCTGTTCGATGACGATGAGAATGACTTAACCAAGGAGCAGCGCGACGAGCGTAAATTAGCGTCTCGCAAACAGGCTAAGCCAAACGACTCAGAACCGCCGTCATGAACCCAACAGGCTTAGATTTACCACCGGTCATGGCGGCTTTTGTATTTGGTTTAATGGGGGGTGCTCACTGTATCGGCATGTGTGGCGGCATTATGAGCGCACTGACCTTTGCTGTACCGCCAAGCATGCGCCACCCCGCCCGTATGGGTGGCCTTTTACTAAGCTATAACGCTGGCCGCATTCTGAGCTACATGGTCGCAGGCGCCCTAGTGGCGGCGCTGGGTACGCTTATTTCGCTTTCTCCCACCGCCCGCATTATGCTGCAAGCCTTTGCCGCGCTCATGCTGATTTTAATGGCGCTGTATATTGCCAACTGGTGGAAGGGTCTGCTTAAGGTCGAAGCCATTGGGCGACACCTATGGCGCTATATAGAGCCGCTAGGGCGGCGTTTGATGCCCGTTGTGCACCTTCCCCAGGCATTCACCCTTGGCGCGCTATGGGGCTGGCTACCCTGCGGCCTTGTCTACTCCATGCTGGCCTGGAGCCTCGCTATCGCCGACCCACTCCAAGGTGCACTGCTGATGGGCGCCTTTGGTTTAGGCACCCTACCAGCGCTGCTGGCCACCGGCTTGGCTGCCCAGCAGCTTAGCCAGCTAATACGCCATCCGGCCACTCGTAGCATCGCTGCACTGACTATTATTGGTTTTGCGGTATGGCAGCTATGGGCGCTGATGGGTCATGGCGCCCATTAACACCCTGACGCGTATACCTTGATGCAGCTCAACGCTTTCATGGTTTGCTTGTTCTAGCATTTAGCAGCGTTTAAGCCTGTTTTTCTCGGCATTAACACCTGTGATCCCCTATTGCTTTTGATCTTGCTATTCAAGCTTGGTGCAAGCCTTGCTTTTAAACCCTGGAGCGCCTTCCATGCCTGCACATGCCACTGCTGCCGTTTCACACCCTACACTTGCAGCGCCTCCGGCCACAGCCTGGGATGAAGCGCTGCTTCGCCGCTATGACAAAAGCGGCCCCCGTTACACTTCTTACCCAACCGCGCTCGCTTTCAATGAGCAGTTCACCGCAGATGATTTTACCCAGGCGCTTGAGCGTAGCAATCAGAGCCAAAGACCGCTATCGCTCTATGTGCACGTGCCTTTTTGCCGCAAAATTTGCTTTTACTGTGCCTGCAATAAGATTGCTACCAAAAACACCCAGCTGGCAGAGCCATATCTCTCTAGACTCGACCGTGAAATGGTTCTAACCGCCCGCCACCTAGATACTCAGCGGCCAGTACAACAGTTGCACTGGGGTGGTGGTACACCGACGTTTCTCTCGCTTGCACAAATGAGCGACCTGATTGACCGTTTAGACGCTCGCTTTGGTTTATCCATGTCGCCTGATCGTGATTACGCTATTGAAATTGACCCACGGGAAGCCGATGTATTTACCCTACGCCACTTACAGTCACTTGGGTTTAACCGGCTGAGCCTTGGCGTACAGGATTTAAACCCACAGGTACAAAAAGCGATTAATCGTGTGCAGCCGCGAGTGCTCACCGAAACATTAATGGATGAAGCTCATCGTCTAAGTTTTCGCTCACTTAATCTCGATTTGATCTATGGCCTGCCCTTTCAAACCGAGCAGAGCTTTGCCGACACACTGCAGCAGGTTATTGAGCTAAACCCAGCACGGCTATCAGTGTTTAACTATGCCCATATGCCCACTCGTTTTGCGCCTCAGCGACGTATTAATGAGGAAGACTTACCAAGTGCCGATGAGAAACTCGCTATTTTGCATACGACTATTGAGATGCTTACCAGCGCAGGCTATGTACACATTGGTATGGATCATTTTGCCCGACCGGATGATAGCTTGGCGGTTGCCCAGCGCAACGGCTCACTTCAGCGTAATTTCCAAGGTTACTCCAGCCATGCTCAGTGTGATCTGATAGGGCTAGGCGTCTCAGCCATTTCTCGCGTGGATGACGTTTATGCGCAAAACCCAACCTCTCTTGAACACTTTGAAGCAGCACTAGATCAAGGTAGGCTAGCAACAGCAAAAGGTTTAAGATTAAATCAGGACGACCTAATACGGCGAGACGTTATTGAACGCTTAATGTGTGATATGCGAATTGATCTAGCAGCAGTAGGCCAGCGCTGGGGAATTGATGCTGCTGACTACTTTTCTCCCGTTCTTGAGCAGCTTCACGCGGCAGAACAGGACGGCTTGCTGATACGTGACGGCCTCTCTTTGAGCGCCACACCCACAGGCCGACTGCTTATTCGTCATCTTGCCATGGCCTTCGATGCTTATTTATCCGGCCAGTCGTCTCAGCGTTATTCAAAAATTATGTGACCCTATTGAGGCGCTCTTGCCTGGCGCCTATCATGGCAAATGATAAACGGAGAATTACATGCCTCACCAAGCCAGCCCCCGACGTTCACTGCTGCAAGAAGCACGCTGTCAAACCTGCAGCCTTAGTTCGTTGTGCCTACCGCTGGCCCTTGAGCTTGAGGACATGGGGCAGTTTGACGCTATTATCCGCCGCCGGGCACCGCTTAAAAAAGGTGAGCCGCTGTTTCGCCAGGGAGACCCGTTTACCAGTGTGTATGCCGTTCGCTCGGGTAGCCTTAAACAGGTCACCAGCGAAGGGAATGGCAACGACCAGCTTACCAACTTCTACCTGCCCAGCGAGCTGGTGGGGTTAGACGGCATTGATGAAAACTATTACCCCGGCAGCGTTATTGCCTTGGAAACCACGACCGTTTGTGAAATCCCTTTCGACCGCTTGGACACGCTCTCTGAAGAGCTTCCCGAACTACGGGGACAGCTCTACCGGAGCATGAGTAAAGAGCTGAAAGATGACCGCCGCATGATGCGCCTGCTATCACGCAAAACCGCCGACCAGCGACTCGCTAGCTTTTTAATCACGCTCTCAGACCGCTTTCGTCGGCGTGGTTACTCCCCCTACAGCTTCCGGCTCTCTATGTCCCGGGCGGATATGGGAAATTACTTGGGCCTCGCGGTAGAAACCGTCAGCCGCATTCTTAGCCGTTTCCAGCAACAAGCCGTGGTAGCCGTGTCAGGGCGTGAAATTAATATCCTCGACATGCAGCGGTTAATTATCTTGGCCGAAGAGGACGAGCAGACCGCTACCCCACGTTAAATGCTTGAATGCGCCCGGCCATCAGTGCTGCTTGTTTGCTTTCAAGGTTTGCAAAATCAAATAGCTGGCGGTCGGCAAGCTGGGAGGGGGCCACATTCGTCACCGCTTTAAACATGCTTTCCAGCCGCCCAGGATGCTTCTTATCCCACTCTGCCAGCATATCTTTAACGACCTGACGCTGGAGGTTGGGCTGCGAACCACACAGATTACAGGGAATGATGGGGA
Source organism: Halomonas sp. GFAJ-1 (assembly GCF_000236625.2). Taxonomy (NCBI): domain Bacteria; kingdom Pseudomonadati; phylum Pseudomonadota; class Gammaproteobacteria; order Oceanospirillales; family Halomonadaceae; genus Halomonas; species Halomonas sp. GFAJ-1. Next base: position 22,441 of record NZ_AHBC01000005.1, on the reverse strand, counting down.
ACTCCATTAGCCGGGAGAACTCGGCAATATCCGCCTCTTTGCAGTAAGCAAGCGGACGAATGACGATATTTTTACCATCATCAGATAGCAGCTTAGGCGGCATAGCTTTTAAAGTCCCGCCAAAAAACATATTTAAAAACAGCGTTTCTAAAATATCTTCCCGGTGATGACCCAAAGCAATTTTGGTAGCGCCAATCTCTTCAGCAAATCCATACAGCGACCCTCTACGCAGTCGCGAACAGAGTGCACACGTGGTCTTTCCTTCTGGTGTTTTCTCTTTCACCACCGAGTAGGTGTCCCGCTCTAGAATATGGTACTCCACCCCCTGCTTATCCAAATACTGCGGCAGGATGTGCTCTGGAAAACCCGGTTGCTTCTGATCCATATTCACCGCCACCAGTGAGAAGTTAACCGGGGCGTTGCGCTGCAAGTTGCGCAAAATCTCAAGCATGGTGTAGCTATCTTTGCCACCCGATAGGCACACCATCACCCGGTCGCCTTCGCCAATCATCTGATAATCGATGATTGCGTTACCCACCTCGCGACGCAGGCGTTTTTGCAACTTGTTGAATTCACGCTTCTGTTTTGCGTCTTGGGTGTCGGGTAGGGATTGCTGGCTGGCCGCTTGGGCGGCATCGATGGTCGCCGGGTCAAAATAATCAAGAGATTGCATGGTATAGGCACTGCCGCTGGTAGAAAAAGCAGCGGCCATTCTAACAATACTCGACAGCTCCACCCAACAGAAACCCAGCGGGTTTAAGCCACCTGGGCAGTCTCACGCTGCAAACGGATATACAGCAGCGCACTCGCAGCAGCTTCACTTAGCACCCCGTGGCTGTTCATTGCGGGCAGTTGCCATCGCTCTAGCGCCTCGCCCAAGTCGTTGCCGATATCTACCTGGGGGTGTAAACGTCGCAGCTGGCGATGATGAAGCTTGGCGACATCCACCTGCGCATTGGGCAAACCGAAGCCAAGCGCCTCCTTGAACTGCATATTTAGCTGATCAAGAGAGCGGTCTATTTGCCAGCCTATTAAGGGCCGGTTGCCAATAAACTCAGCCAGTGCCCCGAGATTCTCTGCATTGGGCGATAAAGCGACGGTCGTACCATAAACGTGTTGATGGCGCCTAAGCGTAGCGGCATTTGCGCTACGGGTGTTCGCTATCGTGGCAACCCAGGCTCTGCTGGTTTGAACATGGCGCTGGCTCAGCACCACTGCTGCCACACTAATCACCGGGTGCTCACCTGCAGACGCATAACACGCAAGGGCCACCTGCTCTTCCCCCATATAGGGCTGGAATAGCCATGCATAGGGAGAGCCAACACACCGGCGGCGGTCGCTTTCTCGCTGCAGGAGGGTGCGCAGGGAGCCGCTGAATAGCGACACGTGTCGATCTAACCATCGCATGCCGCTCACGAATACTCCAGATGATATCGGTGGGAAAGGCGCTGTTTGAAATCTTTAACAATATGCATCGCTTCGCGAAGCAAATCGCGCTCAAGGGAGGAGAGTTCCTGCACGACCACACGGTTAGTGCGCGTACCGGACGCACCATCCAACTCTTGAAGCTGCTGTTTTAGCCGCAGCTCTGTAAACAGCGCTAATGCCTCCCCCAAATCATCGGCGAAGCGACGATCCAACCGGCCATCCGTCGCTAGGGCATCTAAACGATCCAGCGTCGACGTTGCCTTAATCCGTCGCTCAAGCGCCATAGTGCGCACGCCATGCACAATCGGAAAAATGCCGCCTTTTTTTATATCAATACCGTGCTGGGGCTTTTTCAGCGAGCCAAAGAGCGTCAGCGGTGTCGAAAAACGCAGGGCCGTTCTGGCAAAGTAAGAGAGCAGCAGCTCGTCTCGGGAGCAGCGCTCAAAGAGTTCTTCCCGCACGCTCTCTAGTAACGTGGGATTCCCACCCACTGCGTGGGCATCAAGCAGAATCGCCAGCTTCATCAAGCTATCGCCATCCCGGGCACTGGCCCACTTCACAATATTTTTTTTCCATTGAGACACTGTCCCGACCCACTCGGGGTTAGACACCATAATGTTGCCGGGGCACGGCGGGTAACCTAATTGAATAAGCGTTTTCGTCAGCGTTTGCATTTGCTCGGCCACGTCAGGCCACTGACTGTCATCCGCTAAAATCAGACCATTATCCTGGTCTGTTTTGAGAATTTGCTCGCCACGCCCCTCGCTTCCCATCACCATCATGCAGCTATCGTTATGGTGAGCTTCATCAACGGTAAATGACCAGGCTTTACTCATAATGCGCCCATTGAGCGCGGCTAAGAGGTCCATCGCAAAACGTAACTTGACCCCTTGGGCCATTAAGGCTTTTACCAGCTCAGGGGTGCGCTGACTTGCCGTTGCCAACGCCTCTAAGTCATTCGCCTGCTCAATTTGAAGGCTAACCACATAGCTACGACTGGAGAAGTAGCTCAGCACATCGGTTAGCTCGACAACCCCTTTGAGTGCCTCTTGCTCCACCACCACAACCCGCGCCACCTTGTGGCGTGTCATCAACACCAGGGCTTCAAAGAGGTATTGATCTGGCGTCACAGTCACCAGGGAAAAATGGGCTACTTCCTCAACGGGCGTAGCATTCGTGCAATTGCCAAGCACCAAGCCATTCAGCAAATCCGTTTTGGTAACCATCCCATGCTTGCCCTGGGTCTTGACCAGTAGGCTGTCAGCATGGCTGTCGTTCAGCTGAGCAACGGCACTAGCAATATCGGCCGTCGCCTCCATTAGCAACGGTTCACGCATACACTCACTTACTTTAGCGAGCATAAAGCCGGCCATGGTGACGCCACCTTCCGCGCGCTTTTCACTCAGCAAGCGCGTCTTGTGGGAGAGCGTCTGCTTAAAGAAGTTTTCGAAGTCAGGATAATGGCGACATAGCTGCAAAAACAGCGCTTTGGGCATGATGTAGCACAGGCTTTCTTGCTCGGCCTGAAAACGGTAACGACTTTTACCATTTAGGATACTGATAGCACCGAACAGATCGCCCGCCGTGTAGTGGCCGATGCGCGCGCTAGACGCTGGCAGCGTAGGATCAATCTCGGCAACTTCGCCCTTATGGATGAGAAACATGGACTCACCCGCCTGCCCTGTTTCTAAAATAATCTCATCTCGGTCAAAGTAGGCTAGGTCTACTCCACGGCGAACATAATCACGCCCCTCTTCATCCAGCAGTGTAAACGGCAGCTGGGACAGCTCAACCTCTACCATGCGCGACCTCACTCTACTAAAGGCAAATAAAGTACCCTACGACGCTGCAACCTAATTACCTAGCGACCGCACCCGCCTGGCCACTCTCCTTTTTCACTAGCGCTTCTTTGCCAGCATTTCTTAACTCTCATACCTTTAAACAAGCTAAAACTATAAAATGACCATATAGATTTTATCTACTCACTTTCTTATACCTTTAGCTATGCCGCTAACGTCGAATCGACGTTTTATTAGCGACTAAAGTAGCGCCTTATTGCAACAACTTCGACACTAAGAAAAACCTTTTTTTAAGGTAGCAAACATTGCTTTTAAGCGAGCCATAGACCATCGTCCTATCATGTTTAAATGAATATCAAAAAATAACAAAAAAACTAGAAAAAATAGGCATTTCTGCGTATAAAAACGTATGCAAAAGCGCTTACATAGCTACCTGATACCAAAGTCTGGGATTTATTTTTTGCATTTATTGACCAGTATTACCGGTGAAGCAGTCGGGGTTCTCAAATTCACTAACCAAATGCTTTACCAGGTGCCAATTAAATCGCTTAACTTGGCTCAACATGGTCACTCTTGGTTAGCGTTTAAAAAGGGGAACACTGCAAGAATAATTGAGCGGCGTGCCTCGCAAAGCTGACACGTCACTTTTAATAAAAAGCAGTTTCCCTCGTGCGATTGCCCTGATGAATCACACGCTACTTTGAGTTCACTTTCCAACCCTAAAAATCACAAGTGGAGAGCAACACAATGGCAGACGACAAAACCAATGCTGCTGAATACTGGAAAGCCAACGTCCGCTTAATTTTCGGATGCCTAGCGGTTTGGGCGTTCGTATCTTATGGATGCGCTATCCTCTTTCGCCCACTGCTGGCGGGCATACCTGTTGGCGGAACTGACCTGGGTTTCTGGTTTGCACAACAGGGCTCAATTTTGACTTTCATCGCTTTGATCTTCTTCTACGCCTGGAAGATGAACAAACTTGATGAAAAATTTGGCCTTGGGGAGTAAGCCAGCATGAGCCAGTTTGCAATTAACTTACTATTTGTTGGCGCCTCCTTTGCGCTCTATATCGGGATTGCGATATGGGCGCGAGCCGGCTCCACGAAAGATTTCTACGTCGCCGGCGGCGGCGTTCACCCGATCACCAACGGTATGGCCACGGCTGCCGACTGGATGTCAGCGGCGTCGTTTATCTCCATGGCTGGTCTGCTAGCCTCCGGCGGTTATGCCAACTCTAGCTTCTTGATGGGCTGGACCGGCGGCTACGTTATCCTTGCGATGCTACTTGCTCCGTACCTACGCAAGTTCGGCAAGTTTACCGTGCCCGACTTCATTGGCGATCGTTTCTACAGCAACACCGCCCGATTTGTGGCGATTGTCTGCTTGATCGTAGCTTCAGTGACGTACGTTATCGGTCAAATGACCGGCGCTGGCGTTGCGTTCTCACGCTTCCTGGAAGTCAGCAATACTTGGGGCATCTGGATTGCGGCACTGATCGTCTTCCTATATGCCGTATTTGGTGGCATGAAAGGCATCACTTACACCCAGGTAGCGCAGTACGTTGTTCTGATTATTGCCTACACTATTCCGGCAATTTTCATCGCCATGCAACTTACCGGCAACCCAATTCCAATGTTCGGTATGTTTAGTACACATACTGAATCCGGCGTGCCGCTATTGGAAAAACTAGATGAAGTCGTAGTTGCTCTTGGCTTTCAAGATTACACCGCCGATGTCGACAACAAGCTGAACATGGTGCTGTTTACCCTGTCGCTGATGGTTGGTACTGCCGGTCTACCCCACGTAATCATTCGTTTCTTCACGGTGCCTAAAGTAGCTGATGCACGCTGGTCTGCTGGCTGGGCGCTAGTGTTTATTGCACTGCTGTATCTCACCGCACCTGCGGTTGGCTCCATGGCACGCTTGAACCTAACGACAACTATCTACCCAGATCTTGCTGGTCAGGTAGAAAATGTCGAAGAAGCGCTACAGTCATCCATTCAGCACGGTGAAATCACGACAACAGATGCTCAGGGCTACGCACTGGCCGAAGAGTGGACCAATCACCCCGATGTGCCTGAGTGGATGGTAACGTGGGCTGAAACGGGTCTGATTCAGTTCCGCGACCTCAATAATGACGGCCGCATTCAGATGTACAATGACAATGCAGACTTCTCAGAACTCGGTTGGTCTGGCAGCGAGCTAGAGGTCAACAACGACATCATGGTACTTGCTAACCCCGAGATCGCTAACCTGCCGGGCTGGGTAATTGGCTTGATTGCAGCAGGCGGTATTGCAGCGGCGCTTTCAACCGCGGCAGGCCTATTGCTGGCTATCTCGTCCGCTATTAGCCATGACTTGATCAAAACCATGATCAATCCGAAGATCTCTGAAAAAGGTGAAATGCTTGCAGCGCGTATTTCCATGGGTGGCGCGATTCTGCTGGCAACCTACTTGGGCCTAAACCCACCAGGGTTTGCAGCACAAACCGTAGCACTGGCCTTTGGTATTGCGGGGGCCTCACTGTTCCCAGCGCTGATGATGGGTATCTTCTCTAAGCGTATGAACAGCAAAGGGGCTATTGCAGGTATGCTAGCGGGCCTTATCACTACCTTGCTGTATATCTTCACTTACTTGGGCTGGCTGTTTATTCCAGGCACCAATATGCTGGCCAACACGCCGGATAACTGGATCCTGGGTATCTCCCCGCTCTCCTTTGGTGCAGTAGGTGCGATGATCAACTTTGCGGTTGCATTTGCAGTCTCTAGCGCAACGGAAGAGCCTCCCCAGGAGATTCAAGACCTGGTGGAAAGCGTCCGCTATCCGAAAGGTGCTGGTGTAGCGATTGATCACTAAGTCATAATCATTCCTTCTATAAGGCATACTGCCCATAGAGACGCGGAATGACAGCTTGCCATCGGGCTTCCTCAGGGAAGCCCGATGGCTTTTAGAAAGGATATTTTATGATTTGGCACTTAGTAGCCGCGGTCTTTTCCGGCCTGGCCGCTGCGGGTATTGGTTTATTACTTAGAACATTGAGCGGCAAACGTCTTCCAAAGTGGATCGTACCCGTCTTTGGTGGCTTAGGCATGCTGGGATATCAGGTATCCACGGAGTACAGCTGGTTCGAGCACAAGCAAGCGCAACTGCCTAGTTCAGCAGAGGTCGTCGCCAGCGAAACCAGCAGTGCCGTTTGGCGGCCATGGACGTTTGCTTTTCCTATCACCACGAAATTTACGGTTATTGATCGCGATAGCGTGCATATCAGCGAGTCGCCGACACGGGTTGTAGAGTTCATGTTGTATCAGTTTGAACGTCATCATGTTGATGCAGTGACGGTTCAAGGCTACTTACTGAATTGCTCATCGCGTGAACTAGTGCCCATGGATACGGTGGCTGGCGAACTAGATACGCACTCTATACGTATCTTGCGCGAAGATTCAGGCATTTATACGGCGCTATGCCGCTCCTAAATGCTCAAGGAATCACATAGAGGCATCACCGTACCCACTGACGCTGTGGCGATTTTCCCCTAAACTGAGCTCTTTTAACCTCTAAAACAGGCGCTTTTCTTTTTTTAGGCAAGCGCTTTGGATGTCGAGAGCGTGTATTTACTACGTAGGGTAGGTTCTTTCGCGCCAGCTTACGGCGGGGCATGAATCTGACCGAACCCGTCTAGCGGGCTAGTGCTTATGGGGAATTATATGTTTCATGGCGGAACCCTGATTGCCGTATCGCTGCTGTATATCGCAATTCTGTTTGGTATTGCCTGGTTTGGCGACCGCCACGCTCGCACCCACGGAGCCAGCCGCCGTCGGCCAATCATCTACAGCTTGGCGTTGGCGATTTACTGCACCTCCTGGACGTTTTACGGCGCAGTTGGCCAAGCAGCCACTGCTGGTTGGTCATTTGCCAGCATTTTTGTCGGGCCGATCCTGACTTTTCTGCTGTTCTGGCCGGTATTGGCCAAGATGATCCGCGTGGCAAAGCATCAGAACGTCACCTCAATCGCCGACTTTATTGCTTCCCGCTACGGTAAAACCCAATCCCTTGCCGCTTTTGCCAGCCTCGTTGCCCTGATTGGTACCCTGCCCTATATCGCGCTTCAGCTTAAAGCCGTCGCCACCTCGTTTAGCGTGCTGACCGATGCACAGGACATTACCCACACCTCGCTCTTTGGCGATACTGCCTTTTACGTAGCGGTCGTGATGGCGATTTTCGCTATTCTGTTTGGCACACGCCATACCGACGCGACGGAACACCATGAAGGGCTCATCCATGCGGTAGCTTTTGAGTCGCTGGTAAAACTCGCGGCATTTCTCGTGCTAGGCGCGTTTGTCACATGGGGCATGTTTGGTGGATTAGGTGAACTCATGGCCCATGCGGAAAGCCAGCTCGAACTGCAGCGCCAGTTGGCTAATCAGGATTTCGGCCAAAGCTTTTGGGCACAAACCCTACTCGCCATGCTGGCAATTCTCTGCCTGCCACGCCAATTTCATGTAGCGGTCGTCGAAAACATCCACCCAGACGATGCCAATAAAGCACGCTGGCTGTTTCCACTCTATTTGCTCGCCATTGCGTTTTTCGTGGTACCGCTCGCCGCCGCGGGTCTACTGCTGTTCTCTGAAAGCGGTGTAGAACCAGACACCTACGTGTTAGCACTTTCAATGGCGTCTGGGCACGAGTGGTTGATGCTGCTAACGTTTATCGGCGGCTTTTCCGCTGCCACCGGCATGGTTATTGTCGCGGCAGTAGCCGTTTCTATCATGATCTCAAACGAGATCGTCATTCCGGCCCTTTTCAGGTTGCGCTGGTTTGATACCAAAGCCCGTGACTATGGCCGACTCGTGTTACGAGCTCGCCGCTTGACCATTGTGGCCGTGCTAGCAATGGCTTACGGCTTTTACCACCTGATCGCCGAATTCACATCGCTGGCGTCTATTGGCATGCTCTCTTTTGCAGCCGCCGCTCAATTTGCGCCCGCGTTGATAGGCGGGCTTTACTGGAAGCGGGGCAACCGCTTAGGCGTTATTGTCGGCATGAATGCAGGCTTTGGCATTTGGGCCTACAGCCTTCTCATGCCAGCCATGATTAGCGCTGGCGTCCTACCCTCGGACTGGTTAGCAGGCGGCCCTTTGGGACTGACTTGGCTATCACCCACGGCGCTGTTTGGCCTAAACCTAGGCGACTCCTTTACCCATGGGGTAATGCTCTCACTGGGCGTTAACCTGTTTTGCTACATTTTTGTTTCACAGATTACTTCTCAGCGCGTGGTGGAGCGTATCCAGGCATCGCTGTTTGTCGATAGCGTCGAAACCCGTCAAACCTCGGTTAACCGCCCCTGGACGGGGGCCACCACGGTAGGCGACTTAAAAGTGCTTTGTGAACGCTTTCTAGGTGCTGGCCAGGTTGATCGCGCCTTTGAAGATTATGCACGCCGGGCAGGTAAACCGCTGGACGAAGGCACCCGCGCTTCGATTGACGTTATCCAGTTTACCGAGCGTTTTTTGGCTTCGGTCTTAGGCGCCTCCTCGGCGCGGATCGTTGTCAACTCAGCGCTTCAAGGACGCGGCATTGGGATTTCTGATGTTATTTCCATCGTTGATGAAGCCTCCCAGGTACTGGAATTTAACCGAGCCCTGCTCCAGGCCACTATTGAGAATATCAATCAAGGCATTAGCGTTGTTGACCAGAACCTCAGGCTAGTCGTGTGGAACCAGCGATATTTAGAGTTATTCCGCTTCCCTGACCATTTGATCCGGGTAGGTGCACCCATGGATCGCATTTTCCGCTATAACGCCCACAGCGGCGAGTACGGCCCAGGCGATCCCGAAGAGCACGTTCAACTGTTGATGGATAATATTCGCGATGGCCAGCCCCACCGCTACGTGCGCTACCGCCAGGACGGCAGCGTACTGGAGGTTCAGGGCAACCCGATGCCCGGCGGTGGGTTTGTCTATACCTACCAAGACATCACCCAGCAAAAGCGTATCGAAGAGGCGTTGATCCGCTCTGAAAACAATATCCGCATTTACACCGACAATGTGCCCGCGTTAATCGCCTACTTCGATAAAGAGTGCCGCTACCTCTTTACTAACCGTGCCTACGAGCAGGCGTTTAACATTGATCGTAATGCCGTCATTGGGCGACGCTATGAAGACGTACTGCCCGTAAAGCAAGCCGAAGAGCGCCTGCCTTGGGTGAAACGCGCACTGGCAGGAGAGCGTGTCAGCTTTGAAGTCTCGATGCGCGTTAACGATGCAATGCGCTATATGTTGGTGACCTATACGCCCCACTTTGGCGATAGCCAGTCGATTCTAGGTTTTTTTGCGCTTTATCAAGATATTACCGAGCGGCGCCAAGCTGAAATTGCGCTTAAAGAAACCAACGAAACCCTCGAGGAACGCGTACGTGAACGCACCCAGGCGTTGTCTGAGGCGAACGCGGCGCTACGTCAGGAGAACCGCGTGCGAGCGGAGGCCGAGCAGGCACTACGCCAAGCCAAGCAGCTAGCCGAAGATGCGAATGCCTCTAAAACACGCTTTTTGGCCGCCGCCAGCCACGACCTGCTTCAGCCACTAAACGCTGCACGCCTATTTACCTCTGCGTTAATGCAAAACGTTACTACTAGCGATACCCAACGCACCGTCGGGCATATTGATAATTCTCTCCAGGCCGCTGAAGAGCTACTCGGTACTCTGCTGGATATTTCCAAACTGGATGCCGGTGCGCTCACTCCCCGGCGCAGCCACTTTGCCCTAGCGGATATTATCCGCCCGCTGCGGGCTGAGTTTGAGGTGATGGCTGATGACCGTGGTTTGGACCTCAACGTCGTGCCGACTCAACAATGGGTCGACTCTGACCCGCAAATGCTGCGGCGTATTGTGCAAAACTTCCTTTCCAACGCGATCCGCTATACCCAGGAAGGGCGGGTATTGCTGGGCTGCCGTCGCTACGGAGACCGCCTCTCTATTGAGGTTTGGGACAGCGGCCCCGGCATTCCTGAATCTAAACTATCGGAAATCTTCCAAGAATTTCGCCGCTTGGATCAGGTATCGCGCCATAAAGAGAGTGAAAAAGGATTGGGGTTAGGGCTCTCCATTGCCGACCGTATGAGCCGGGTGCTCGACCACCCCATTAAGGTACGCTCCTGGGAAGGTGTCGGCACCGTTTTTGCAGTCAGCGTGCCTATCGTGGCAGCACGTGAAACGGTACCCACCGATCAAGAGCCTCAGGGGCGCCGTGGTGGCAATAAGCTGGCGGGTACTCGCATTATATGTATCGACAACGAAACGTTAATACTTGAAGGCATGACCGCCATGCTCAGCGGCTGGGGGTGCGAAGTATTTACCGCCACCAGTATTGGCGGGGCTAAATCGATCCTGCGCAATATGGATGGCGACCCCGACGCGATACTGGCCGACTATCACCTGGATAACGAAGTGACGGGCTTGATGGCGCTGGAAGCCCTAAGCGATCGGCTTACGAGCGCCGTACCAGGGATTGTGATTACGGCGGACCGCACCGAAGCGGTGGCTGAAGAAATTAAGCGAGCGGGCTATCAGCTGCTCTTGAAGCCGGTTAAGCCTGCAGCGCTGCGTGCCCTGTTAACACGCACGCTTCAAGCAAGCCGAGCCGCTAACTAGATGCACAGCAAGCATCGAACAAATAGCCAGTGATAGCTCTCTTTATTAACGACAGCGCCGCGCTTATGTTGCCATAAGCGCGGCGCCAAACAACTACCTAAAGCGTGTTACGACTCGACTTTGGGCGGTTCTACTTCAAGTTTTTGCGCGGCGATAACCGCCTGAGTGCGCGAGTGCACGCCCAGTTTACGTAAAATAGCGGTCACGTGGGCTTTAATCGTTGCTTCAGAAACGCTCAACTCGTAGGCGATCTGCTTGTTCAACAGGCCTTCGGTTAACATATTGAGCACGCGAAACTGCTGTGGCGTTAGCGAAGCGATCGCTTCAGCAAAGCGCGACTCTTCCTCACTGGTCTCTTCCAATACATTGGCTAACGCTTCGGGCAGCCATACTTCACCCTGCAGAATCTCTCCTACTGCTTCCGCGATTAGCTGTAGAGAGGAAGACTTAGGAATGAACCCAGACGCACCATAGTCGATAGCACGACGCACGACGTAGGGCTCATCGCTTCCCGATACAACGGCGACCGGAATATCCGGCATCTGGCCACGCAGCTGAATCAAGCCTGAGAAGCCGTGGGCGCCAGGCATATGTAAATCCAGCAAAATCAAATCGGCATCGGGATGGCGATTCACAACTTCATTGGTGGCCGCCATCGTATCGGCTTCGACAATCTCAGCCTGAGGGGCCAACTGGCGTAACGCCTGGGTGAGCGCTGCACGAAACAGTGGATGGTCGTCAGCGACGATAAACTTATGGGCTACTGCCATGGATATTCCTCCGGTTCCTCGAGCAGCGGGGTTGCCTGCCGCCGCGACGCTAGGCTCTTACGGTTGAAGCATGGTACCCCATGGGCTTCGTCATGCCCAAGCATCACATGCACAATTTGTTATCTGTCGGTTATCCAACTAAAAACAGCAGTGCCGGCTCCACGGCCGGCACTGCTACGAATTAGCGTATTGAGTCTGATACAGCATAGCAAACGCTTAACTCTGTTGTTGAAAAACATATCTGTTGGAAGATATTGTCTTTGGAAAACATTGTCGTGGGACAACAATGTCGTTGAAAAGCATGCCCCTGCCGCTAACCGACAGGGGCACTCAGCGCTACTGATTAGCGCGATGCTCAATCAGGTCATCAACTACCGACGGGTCTGCCAGTGTGCTGGTATCCCCGAGGCCGTCGCACTCATTAGCGGCAATCTTGCGCAAAATACGACGCATAATTTTACCTGAACGCGTTTTGGGCAAACCAGGCGCCCACTGAATGACGTCCGGCGAGGCAATGGGGCCGATGTCTTTACGCACCCATTGCGTTAGCTCTTTTTTCAGTTCGTCAGTAGGATCGACATCGCCATTCAAGGTTACGTAAATGTAGATGCCCTGGCCTTTAATATCGTGTGGGAAGCCCACGACCGCTGCTTCAGCTACCGCAGAGTGCGCGACTAGCGAGGACTCGATTTCAGCGGTACCCATGCGGTGGCCCGAAACGTTGAGAACGTCGTCCACGCGGCCGGTGATCCAGTAGTAACCATCCTCATCACGGCGGCAGCCATCACCAGTAAAGTACATGCCATCGTAGGTTGAGAAATAGGTCTGGACATAACGCTCATGGTCGCCCCAAATAGAGCGCGCCTGGCCTGGCCAGGAGTCCAGAATGACGAGGTTACCCTCGGCGGCACCTTCTAGCTGATTGCCCTCATTATCGACCAGCGCTGGCTTCACACCAAAGAAAGGTACCGTGGCTGAGCCTGGTTTTAGATCAATGGCGCCAGGCAGCGGCGCAATCATGAAGCCACCGGTTTCCGTCTGCCACCAGGTATCCACGATAGGACACTTCTCGTTACCAATGACGCGGTAGAACCACTCCCAGGCCTCCGGGTTGATCGGCTCACCCACCGAGCCCAACAGACGCAGCGAGTCGCGCTTGCTCGAATCCATCACGTTATCGCCATGGGCCATCAGGGCGCGAACGGCGGTGGGTGCTGTATAAAGAATATTGACCTGGTGCTTATCAACAATTTCACCCATGCGGCCGTGGGTTGGGTAGCTCGGCACCCCTTCAAACATCAACGTAATCGCCCCGTTAGCAAGCGGGCCATATACAATATAGCTGTGACCTGTCACCCAACCCACGTCAGCCGTACACCAGTACACTTCGCCTTCTTGGTAGTCAAAAACGTATTGGTGAGTCATCGCAGCGTACGTAAGGTAGCCACCAGTAGTGTGCTTCAAACCTTTAGGCGCGCCGGTAGAACCAGAGGTATACAGAATAAACAGCGGATCTTCCGCGCCCATGGCTTCCGCTGGGCACTCGGTGGACTGCTTGTCGACTAGCTCATCAAACCAAATATCACGGCCTTCCTGCCACTCGATATCACCACCGGTACGCTTAACAACCAAAACGTTTTTACAAACGTCGGTGCCGTCGCGCGTCAGCGCCGAGTCAACGTTCTCTTTCAAGGGCACATGCTTACCACCACGTACCGACTCATCGGCGGTAATCACCAACTTAGAATCAGCGCCAATAACCCGCTGAGCAACGGCATCAGGAGAGAAGCCGCCAAATATGACAGAGTGAACGGCACCAATACGGGCACACGCCAGCATCGCCACTGCTGCCTCGGGGATCATCGGCATATACAGCGTAACGGTATCGCCTTTCTTAATACCCAGCGACTTCAATCCATTGGCTAGCTGATTGGTGCGCTCATACAGCTCACGGTAGCTAATGTGTTTAGAGTCGTCGGGATTATCACCTTCCCAAATAATCGCAGTTTGATTGCCGCGTTTTTCTAAATGGCGATCCAGGCAGTTAGCAGTGACGTTAAGCTGGCCATCTTCAAACCAGCGGATATCGACATTCTCACGTGCAAAGGAGGTGTTTTTGATCTTAGTGGGCGCTTTAATCCAGTCGAGTCGCTTGGCTTGCTCGGCCCAGAAGCCTTCCGGGTCGTCCATCGACTGTTGATACATGGCTGCATATTTATCTTTGTCTGCCCATGCGCTGGCGGCGAAGCTATCGCGTACCGGATAGACGTTTTTATGTTCGCTCATGAAATTGCCTCTGTCCGTGAAAATGCTCTCTCTGGAAAATGGTGTCGGCATTATTATTGGTCGCACCGACCCGTTTAATATTTACCTAGCATAAACCTACCTGAGCAGGCTTCCTCTTAGACATTGGTATTAACATTTTTAATATAAAAAACAAAAGGTTAAAACTGATCAGAGGTTAATCAATAGTGCAGTAGACCAAGGTCTGAGCACAATCACGACAACGATAACGGCGCCCCTTTAACACTAAAGAGTGACGCCTAGCGGTAAAATAGTGAGATTGGCAATGACACCTGTAATGATAAGGCCGAACCTGTGAGTGCTTAATATCAAACTGATGGGTCACTTTCGGCTCTAAACCAAATAGATCATGCATGACAGACTTCCACTCGCGGCCATGGGGCTTTAAACGCGGCCCATTTGCCAAGTGAAAGACTAGCCAGTGTGCCATTTCATGAGGGATGACGTCGTCAAAAAAGGCGCTGCGGTTACCTTCTAACAGTACTGGGTTGAAGCGAAGCCCCCCTTTCCCCAGGTGCGCTTGGCCTGCTGAGGCACCTTTTAGGTCAAACCATACCCGTGGCGTAGGCAGTTCTGGATAAACTTCCCGACAGCGCTCTAGCGCTTCGTGCACCCGCTCTTGGGCTGCGCTGTGCAACGCTTGAGCCGATAAGGCCGCCAATTGCTCTGCAGGCCAAGGGGGCAGTGGTGAGGTCTTCATTAGTGATAAACTAGCCATTAATAACGTTGCAAACGATTGTTACCGATCAGCATCTTTTTCACAAAGACGACTTTATAAAACGAGGCTCCCCATGGCAGAGCGCAATAACGTGCCAGCAACAGATTCGCCCGACAACGCCCCGCCTCAGCCGCTGCTTGAGGATGACCAGCTGGATAGGCTGGATGACTTTTTAGATTCCGAGCAGGTAGGCGAAGATGCGCTTGATCTGATTTCTGCCCACGGTTTTTTAGTGGCCCTGGCCGTGGCGCCAAGCGAGCTGCCGCCCGCCCAGTGGCTAGCCGAGCTGTTTCAGGGTGAGCCTAACTATCGCGACGAGGCAGAACGCGACGGCATTATTCACCTATTAACACTGCTGCGGGATAACGCGATGGCAGTGCTTGAGCAAGGCGGCTTACCTGAGCTGCCCTTTGAGCTTACCTTAGATGGTCTACCCGCTGAAGAGACGCCGATTGGCGATTGGTGTGCTGGCTTTATGGAAGGCGTCTTCAGCGATGAGAGCGCCTGGTTCCAAGATGACGAGGAAGCGGCGGCCACCCTGCTGCTACCTTTCATGCTGCTGTCCGGGCTATTTGAAGATGAGCCCGACATGGCAGAAATGGCGCAGGATCAAGCCAACCAAGAGGCCTTAGTTGCCCAACTACCCGAGCTAGTGCTTGACCTCTACCTGCACTACCGTGTGCCGCCGGAAACCACCAAACCCAAGCCGCGCAAGAAAACCCCAGCCAAAGGCAAAAAGCGCAAGTAAGCCTTTTAAAGCTTTTATTTAAGACGGGTGACCATGGCATTCAACAGGCCATAGATCCACTCACGGGCGCGCTGCCCCCAGGGGCGCGCGGCCCAAGCAGCAGCATCCACTTCCTGACTGACGGCAAAATTACGCTCAAACAGCGCACCTACGTCATTGGCTGCCGTTTCGGATTCCAACTCTTGGTTCGCTTCAAGATTCCAATGCAGGTTCCAGTGATCGAAGTTGCATGATCCCACGCTGACCCAGTTATCAACCAGCACAAACTTAGCGTGGATAAAAGTGGGTTGGAATTCAAAAATTCGCACGCCTGCTTTGAGGAGCGCCTGATAGTAACGCTGCCCGGCGTAGCGCACGCCGGGGTGGTCATGCTCGCTGCCTGGCAGTAGCAAGCGAACATCGACTCCTCGACGAGCCGCGCGGGCAAGTCTGCGTCGCAGCGAAAAAGTGGGCACAAAATAGGGGGTACAGAGCCACAGGCGCTCGCTGGCCTCGCTGACTCGCCCATACAGTGAGTGACGAATGGCCTGATAGCGATACCCTCTGGCCGACACCACCCGCCCCTTAACACCATCAGCATAACGTTCAGGCGACCGCTGAGTAACAAGCCCTGCTGTCGTTAAATTACCTTTCTCTGCCCGGGTTAATCGTGAGCGCCATAGGCGGCGAAATAACTTTTCCCAATCCGCCACTACCGGGCCTTCCATACGCACCGCAATTTCGTACCAAGCATCCAAGAACTCATCCACCGCCCCAAAGCCACCGGTAAAGGCAACCTCACCGTCTACCACCACAATTTTTCGATGATCACGGCTTAAGTTACGGGCTAGGGAATGAAAGCCTATAGGGTTGAAAAGGCGTAGCTGGATACCTGCCTGCTGCAAACGGGTACGCTCCGGGCGACCCAAGCCCATGGCACCATACCCATCCAGCAATAGATAGACTTTCACCCCCCGCTGAGCGGCACCAATAAGCGCATCACATACTTGGTCGGCAAGCTTACCCGACTCCATGAGATACAGCTCAACCAGCACGTAGTATCTTGCCTGGCTGACTGCATCAAACATGGCCGGCAGAAAGCACGACGCCTCCGGCAGCAGGGTAACGCGATTCCCTTCTCGCCACACATGCTGCATACAAGCTCCTTTTTTGAGTAAATAAATGTTAGCGGGTTAGCGAACGGTGCACATAAAGATCGTAGCGACTGGTTTTCCCTTCAAGGGTATGCTGAGGGGCAGGCCCGGCAATCGGCGGCGCCTTGCGGGGCCGCTTAACCACGACACGATGTGTCGCTACATCAAGCGCGGCTTCCAGCAGCCGAGGGGCGTCATCATCATCACCCGCCAGCTCACGAAACAGGCGCATCTCTTTTTTTACCAACGCGGACTTTTCCCGGTGGGGAAACATCGGATCAAGATGGATAACCTGCGGGTCGAAACTAGCACTAGCCACAAGCTCGGCCAGGGTATTGGCTGCGTCACCATGGCGCAACTGCATGCGCGCCGCAATAGAGGCGGTCTCTGCCGCTTGCGCCGCCCTAGCAAGGCCATCGTGAAGCAGCGCGGCTATCGCCGCCACCCGCTCGATTAGCAGCACCTGTGCACCTAAACTTGCCAGCACAAACGCATCCCGCCCTAGCCCCGCCGTGGCATCCACCACGCTGGGCGTAACGCCTTTGGCTAAGCCACAGGCTTTAGCCACTAACTGCCCCCGGCCGCCCCCAAACTGGCGTCGATGCGCGGCTTTGCCTGCGACAAAGTCAACGCTGAGCGGCTTGCCATACTGCCCTTCACTGCCTACAAGCGCTAACTGGCCTTGGTGCTGGGCTAATGTAAGCCCCGAAGGTAGCACCAACGCTTCAGGCAGTGCGTGCCATTCGTCAGACCTCATGCAGGCTTTTTCCAAGCCACATCGTTACGTAGATAAACCGGCTGAGCTTCGTGGGCCGCCTGCCCCAAGCCAGCCTCCAGGTCACGTATCCCAAGCCATGCCATCTCTTCGGCTCGCGGCTCAAGATCATTAAGGTGCTGAGTCATGCTTGCTTGGACCTCGGTAGTGAACTGCTCCCATAAGGTAAACCCTGAACCAACGCCTACCCAGTCGGTTTCACCTGGGGGCAGGTGCACCCTTTCCGGCGCCAATACGGCCTCATCACTTTGACGGCTGACGCTATCGTTTAAACAGTGCCAGGTAGCCACATAGACTTCACCCATCCGCGCATCGAGCGCTGTAACAAGATGACGGAAGTGATAGCGACGATGGGCCTGCAAGGCTAAGGCTTCCAGCGTTGAAACCCCCATCAGCGGGCAATCTAAACCAAATGCTAACCCTTGGGCGGTGCCTGCTGCGATGCGCAAACCCGTAAACGAACCGGGTCCCCGCCCAAACGCTACCGCATCTAGCTGCTGGGGAGAAACTTGCGCCTCTGCTAATACGTCATCCACCATGGGCATCAGTCGGCGCGTGTGGGCACGAAGGGTTAGTTCATACCGCGCTATACATTCACGCTGCGATCCCTGCTGGCGTATTAGCGCGGCTGAGCAGGCGCTAGAGGAGGCATCCAGCGCGAGTAGGAGTGATGGCATAGCAGTGTCGCACTCAGTAGAAATAGAGGGGCATTATACCTCTGCACAGCCTTAACGACGATGGCCCACATAAAGCGGGCCACCAGCTGACTATCAAAGGGCAGGTATTGCTTAATTTAGCGCTTCTTTTACTTGGCGAGTAATATCATTAACGCTGCCAATCCCCTCAACACGGTGGTACTGGGGAGCGGTTTGTGGATCTTCTTTGGCCCACTGCTGATAGTAGTCGACTAACGGAGCGGTTTGGTCATGATATACCGATAGGCGATTACGCACGGTGGACTCTTGATCGTCCTCACGCTGAATCAGCATCTCACCCGTGACATCGTCTTTACCCTGCTCTTTAGGCGGGTTGTGCTCAACGTGATACACGCGTCCTGATGCCGGGTGTACGCGGCGACCGGCTAGGCGGTTAACAATCTCTTCATCGGGAACCGCAATTTCCAGCACGTGGTCAAGCTTAACGCCGCCTTCTTTCATGGCGTCGGCCTGGGGAATCGTGCGGGGGAAGCCGTCGAACAGAAAGCCATTGGCGCAGTCGGGCTGGCTAATACGCTCTTTAACCAGATCAATGATGATGTCGTCTGATACAAGACCACCGCTATTCATAATCTCTTTTACTTTCAGGCCCAGTTCAGTGCCATCCTTGATAGCCGTACGCAGCATATCCCCGGTGGAAATTTGGGGAATCTTATACTGCTCACAAATAAACTGAGCTTGAGTTCCCTTCCCCGCGCCGGGGGCACCCAACAGGATTAAACGCATGGCACTGCTCCTTGAATGATGGCAATAGAATAAAATTATAAGTCGACAATAACCGTGCCTTTCAGGCGACACAACTCTCCAAAAGCCTGAGAGACGCTTTTTTAATATTTTTTTAAACGAAAACAGTAAAGTGGAGACTCCTTGTACTTTGGTAACCCCTACTTTTCTGGCAAATCGGGTGGCTATAAATACATGCGGCGCCCTAGTGGGCGCCGCATGTAACTTGCTTCATAAAACGTTTACAGCAATAACCGCCGAATGTCGGTTAACACATCCGCCAGGAAGGCGGTAAAGCGCGCCGCATCCGCACCATTAATGGCCCGGTGATCGTAGGAGAGCGACAGCGGCATCATTAAACGCGGCTGGAAGGTGCTACCATCCCAGACCGGCTTCATCTGCGCTTTCGACACGCCTAATATGGCTACTTCCGGCGCATTAACAATCGGCGTAAATGCTGTGCCACCAATCGAGCCCAGGCTCGAAATGGTGAAGCAGCCACCGGTCATGTCATCACGCTTAAGTTTCTTGGTTTGCGCCTTCTTGCCTAGCTCCGCCATCTCCTTAGCAATCTCAACCAAGGATTTTTTATCGGCGTTACGCACCACAGGCACCATCAGGCCGTCCGGCGTATCCACCGCGATACCGATATGCACGTAGTTTTTCCACACCAGGGTTTCACCATCGCCTTTAAGGCTGACGTTGAACTGGGGGAACTTACGCAGCGCAAAGGCACAGGCTTTGACCATAAACGGCAGCGGCGTGAGCTTTGCGCCCTGGGCTTCTACTTCGGCCTTCATGGCTTTGCGGAAGGCTTCAAGCTCGGTAATGTCGGCTTCGTCAAACTGGGTCACGTGGGGCACGTTGAGCCAGCTGCGATGCAGGTTTGTCGCCCCTGCTTTAAGCAGGCGACCCATCGGCTTCTCTTCCACCTCACCAAACTGGCTGAAATCGACTTCCGGGATCGGCGGGATACCAGCGCCACCGGTGGCAGCTGCCGCGCCAGGCTGTGCTTTACCTTGATTGGCAATAACCTGCTTCACATAGGTCTGCACATCCTCTTTAACCACGCGATCTTTTGGCCCACTCGGTTTGACGAGTTCCAAGTCAACACCCAGCTCACGGGCCAGCATACGCACCGCGGGCCCTGCGTGTACCAGCTTGCCATCACGTGGCTTATGGGCCGCCATCTGCGCTTCCGGGCTAGGCGTTCCCG
Organism: Halomonas sp. GFAJ-1; assembly: GCF_000236625.2. Classification (NCBI taxonomy): domain Bacteria; kingdom Pseudomonadati; phylum Pseudomonadota; class Gammaproteobacteria; order Oceanospirillales; family Halomonadaceae; genus Halomonas; species Halomonas sp. GFAJ-1. Next base: position 2,465 of record NZ_AHBC01000005.1, on the reverse strand, counting down.
CCGGAGACTCAGAAGGTTTAGCGCTCGACTGCCGCGAGCTGCTTGGCGAGGCCTTTTCTGGTGCCGCTTTTTTGGGCGCCGCTTTTTTGGCACCCGCCACTTCCATATAGCCGATCACATCACCTTCAGAGACGGTGTCACCCTCTTTTACGGTTAGCTCAATCAGCTTACCTTTGTAGGGGCTAGGCACATCCATGGAGGCCTTATCAGACTCCAAGGTGATCAGCGGGTCTTCTTCGTTGATCTCGTCACCGGCGGCCACGCCGATCTCAATAATCGGCACGTCCGCAGAGCCAGAAAGATCCGGCACGCGAATCTCTTTGCGCTCTGGCTCGCCGCTAACGGCTTCTTCTGGCTCGTCATCCTGCTCAGCCGCTTGTGGCTCGCTGCTGGCTTGGCTGGATGTCTGCTCATCAGCAGCATCTTCTGCGTCGTCACCTTCACCGGCGATTTCCATCTTGCCGATGACATCGCCTTCAGATACCGTGTCGCCTTCTTTGACGGTGAACGCCACGATCTTACCGCTGTAAGGACTCGGCACGTCCATGGAGGCTTTGTCAGACTCCAGGGTGATCAGGGTGTCTTCGGCATTAACCTCATCGCCTTCGCTGACCGCGACTTCGATAATTTCAACGCTGTCAGAGCCGCCCAAGTCCGGCACTTTAATATCAACCGTTTGCTTACCACCAGCTGCTTTTTTAGCCGCAGGCTTCTGCTCTTGAGAGGCTTCTTTAGGTGTATCTTCTTTTACTGGCGCGTCTTTAGGCTGGCTATCAGACGAAGTCTCTTGCTTCTCTTCGCCACCGCCTTCAACTTCCAGCTCAACGATGTCGTCGCCTTCGGAGACGGTATCGCCTTCTTTGACCAGCACTTTGAGCACCTTGCCGCCTTTCGGGGCGGGGACGTCCATGCTGGCTTTGTCGGATTCTAGGGTGATCAGGGTGTCTTCTGCTTCAATGACGTCACCTTCTGACACCGCAATCTCGATGATTTCGACATCGGTATCGCCACCGATATCGGGAACTTTGATGATTTCGCTACTCAAGGTCGCGCTCCTTCCAAATCGGATCGAGCCGGCGGGCGTCTGCCCGCCGGGCTGCGGTTTAGCTGGTCAGCGGGTTGGGCTTGTTGGCATCAATGCCGTACTTCTTCAGCGCCTCGCCGACGTGCTTGCGATCAAGCTCGCCACGATCAGCCAGCGCCTTCAGTGCTGCTACCGTTACGAAGTAGCGGTCAACTTCGAAGAAGTAACGCAGCTTCTCGCGGGTATCCGAACGACCAAAGCCATCGGTACCCAAAACAGTGTAGTCACCCGGTACCCAAGCGCGCACCTGATCCGCATACAGCTTCATGTAGTCGGTGGAGGCAATGACCGGGCCATCGCGGCCTTCCAGGCACTTCGTGACGTGGGGCTTGGCGGCCTCGTCATCGGGGTTCAAGAAGGCTTCGCGCTCCAGCAGCAGCGCTTCGCGGCGCAGCTCGTTAAAGCTGGTGACGCTCCAAATGTCCGCACCAATGCCCCAGTCGTTGGCCAGAAGCTCCGCGGCGGCTTCGACTTCGCGCAGGATGGTGCCGGAGCCCATCAGCTGCACGCGGCCTTTTTTGCCCTGGGTTTCTTTGAGCAGGTACATGCCTTTGACGATGTCGTCCGCGGGGACGCTCTCTAGGGCAGGCTGCTCGTAGTTTTCGTTCATCACCGTCAGGTAGTAGAAGCAGTTCTCTTTATCGGTGAACATGCGCTTCAGACCGTCTTGAACGATAACCGCCACTTCATGAGCATAGGTCGGGTCGTAGCTGCGGCAGTTGGGGATGGTGGACGCCTGAATCAGGCTGTGGCCATCCTGGTGCTGCAGGCCTTCGCCGTTGAGCGTGGTACGCCCGGCGGTGCCGCCGACCATAAAGCCGCGGGCTTGTAGATCACCGGCGGCCCAGGCCAAATCACCAATGCGCTGGAAGCCGAACATCGAGTAGTAGATGTAGAACGGCAGCAGGGTGACGTTGTTGTTGCTGTAGGAGGTTGCGGCGGCAATCCATGCGGACATCGCACCAGCTTCACTAATCCCTTCTTCGAGAACCTGACCTTTCTGGTCCTCGCGGTAGTACATGATCTGGCCTTTATCGACCGGCTCGTACTTTTGCCCTTCCGAGGTGTAGATCCCGAGCTGACGGAACATGCCTTCCATACCGAAGGTACGCGCTTCGTCCGGGATAATCGGCACCACGTGCTTGCCTAGCTGCTTGTCCTTCACCAGGCCATTCAGAATACGCACGAAGGCCATGGTGGTGGAGATTTCACGGCCCTTGGAGCCGACCATTTGCGAGGCAAACGTTTTATCTTCAAGGGCCGGTATTTCCAGCGCGTCAAAATCACTACGGCGGCTTGGCAGGTAGCCATTCAAGCGCTCACGCTGCAGGTGCATGTACTTAAGCTCGGGGGAGTCCTCTTCCGGCTTGTAGTAGGGCAC